>NZ_DBHIUF010000002.1:43449-168906 GCF_057272915.1 Gemella sp. | reverse complement strand
ATACTCTAGTACGACTTTCTTTTTAAATTCAAAATTATATTTAGTCATAAAAATACCGACCTCCAAAAAGTTAGATTTTTTGGTCTAACTTTTTTGGAGTCGGTACAGTTTTTTAAACCTTGTCTTTTTTCATTATATCTATGTAGCCAAATTACTGATAACTAGTAACTCTTTAGGAATTTAAAAAATCGATAGCTTTTTGATATTTTTCTTTTCTTTCTATATCTTTTTCTGTAATATTTATTAACCTCGTCAGATCTGAATTATGACGCAAATCTGCTAATCTTACCACTCGAGCAAGTTTGTTTTCTTTTACAGAATTTAAATAAATTTGGTAATCTTGTCCTTTTTTCTTTGTTATAACATCAACAGCTTTCAAAACTTCTTCAGAGAATCCATACTCACGTAAATCTTCTAAGGACAATTCCGTATCTTCAATAACATCATGAAGATACGCTACCGCCTTTTCTTCATCAGAATTTACAAAACTAGCCACCTTTTCAGGATGTTTAATATAATCTTCCCCAGCTTTATCAATTTGTCCTAAATGAGCTTTCTTAGCTATTTCATAGGCTTTTCACTTTGAGATTGTTTCATATTTTTATTATATACGTTCATATTTTATTAGTCAATCTTCACTGACAAGAATCTTCAAACAACCTTCGACTACACTTAACCTATTACTAAATCCTTTATTCACTATATACTCACTAGTTCTTCTCTCAGGCTATTTTGCTTTACAAGATAGCCTGCTTATGATACTATTATGTATAACAAGATAGCGGAACTAAAGCTAAAAATTATTTCTAAAATAGTTTTATCAAGAACATCTTTTACTTAACTAATCACGACTAGATATTAAAAGAAAGAAGGCACAGAATGGAGATAAACACTTCCCAAATACTAAAAGGTACATTAAAAGCATGTATTTTACAGCTAATAAAAAATAAAGAAATGTACGGCTACGAAATAACTGAGCAACTTTCCAATTATGGGCTCGATATGGTTGCCCAAGGAACTATCTATCCTCTACTTTTAAAATTAGAAAAGGAGCATATGGTCACTAGTTACTTAAAGGAGAGTAACTCTGGACCTCCTAGAAAATATTATTCAATTACCAAAAATGGTGAAGAGTATATAAACTCATTTAAAAATGTCTGGGGAAATATAAGTACTACAATAACAAAAATTTTAGAAAATAAATAACGCCCACAGGGAGAAATTATTATGAACATAGCTGATTTAATAAAACAAAATAACGAACTTAGACCTCAACTTAATGAAAATAATAAGAAATATTATGAAGAGCTTTTAGTCGCTTGTCGAATGAAAAATACTACAAAAAAAGAATCAGAACTAGAAATTCAATTGCTAGAAATATTACAAGATTTGATTCTATATCAAAAACAAGGAAAAAACTTTGCCGATGTTTTTGGAAATGATATAAACAAATTATCTTCATCAATAATCGCTGAACTTCCGAAGGAAAACAAAATGAAAATATTTAGATTTTCTCTAGTTTATCTTTTAATTTTAATTATTAGTTCTTTGGCTCCTTCTATATTTACTAAAACTATCGAGCCAATTACAACAATGTTCTCTATACTATTATTAGCTATAGGATCATTAATTTGCTTATATCTATTAATTTATAAAAAAACAGAGAAAAATAAATGGTTTATATATATTTCATCATTAATTATATTTGAGATTTCTTTTATTCTAATACCTATTCTAAATAAATTAAAGCTACTTCCAGAGTATCTTTCTCTAGAAGTAACAGTATCAAGTAACATCTTATACTTATTTGGAATTTTTAGTGCACTTTCTTATATATACATTTTTTTAACCTTCAAAAAATACTATTCTAAAAAGATATAGTAAACTAGCTCGACTATTCTATTTGTCGAGCTAATTTTTATAAAAGTTCACCATAGAGAAATAATTTTAATTTAAAAATAACATTTTTTCTATTGAATAATTTTTTTAAACCTGTTATAATGGTAAAACATTATTTTAGGAGAGAAGCCATGAATAACTCAATTTTCGATAAATTAAAACATGCTGAACAGGGCGCTAAACTTAGTATTTTATCATATTTGCTACTTACAGTATTAAAACTTAGCGCTGGTATATTCTTTAAATCTTCAGCTCTTGTTGCCGATGGTATTAACAATGCTACCGATGTGATTTCATCAGTTTGTGTTCTTATCGGTTTGAAGATTTCCAGAAAACCAGCAGATGAAGACCACCTTTATGGTCACTTTAGAGCCGAGCTTATATCTACATTAATAGCTTCATTTATTATGCTATACGCTGGAATTGAAGTAGTAATGTACGCAATTAAAAAAATTATCTCAGGAACGATTGAACAACCTAGCATACTGTCAGCAATTGTAGCATTTATAGCAAGTCTAATTATGCTTGGTGTATATTTCTATAATATTCGTCTTGCTAAAAAAATTGGCAGCAAGTCACTAAAAGCTGCCGCACTTGACAATCTAAGCGATGCATTTGTTTCTATCGCTACACTGATAGGGATTATTTCTACATATATAGGTATTCCAATAGCTGATTCAGTAGTCGCAATTATAGTTGGATTACTTATTATTTACACATCAATTAGCATCTTCAAAGAATCTACACACGTTCTTACCGATGGTGTAGATTCTGAAGTGATAGACAAGGTTAATGATATTGTAACTGACATCAACGGTGTAACTTCTATAGTCGATACGAAAGGTAGAACTCATGGCTTATTATACTTTATCGATATTACAGTTACCGTTGATCCTTCTTTAAATGTTAAACAAAGTCACGATATTACGGTTAATATTGAAAAAGCACTCTCTAAAGAATTCTATTATTGTGAAACTTTAGTACACTTAGAACCACATGGCATTCCATGTCACACATATTAAATATATTTTGATGAAATTATACACCTTATAACAACCGTTATTTACTGTATAATTTCATCTTTTTTATTGTTCGTACGTTTGACAAAAACTAATACTAAAAGTATAATTATTGTACATATAAAAGTATTTTTAGTCTTAGTTATTTTTTAATTAAATAGCTTAAAATAATACTTAAATAAAATTGGAGTTTTTAAATTTATGACACACGCAAAAGCAATATTCTTCGGTGAACATGCCGTCGTTTATGGATATAAAGGAATAACTATTCCCCTTCCGCAGATGAACGTCAAAGTTACATTAGAAGACACAGAGACAATTCAACAACGTGATGAAATTTTAAGTTTTATCGCTGGTACATGTGAAATTGATAAAAAAACAAAAATTAATATAACTAGCACTATTCCAGTTGGACGAGGGCTAGGATCTTCTGCTGCTCTAAGTATCGCTATTGCACGTGCTAAAAAACTCCCAAATGTAAGAGAAATCGCAAATAAATGCGAAAAATTTATTCACGGTAATCCTAGTGGTATAGATGTTAATCAAGTACTTAGTGATACTCCCCTTTTATTTTCTAAAAAAGAAGGAGCTAGTGAATTAGATTTTGACTTAAATAGTTATTTACTAATTATCGATACAGGAGTTGTTGGAATTACTAAAGAAACTCTAAAGCATATAGCGGATAATTATGATAAATATGAAAATTATATTGCTGAATTAGGCGAAATTACCGATTTAGTAATTAAACCATTAAAAAATAAAGACATCGATCTTGTCGGACATTATATGTACAAAGCTCACGACTTATTACAAAAGCTTGGAGTAAGTCACGCTAGCAACGATGAGGTTGTGGAAATTTGTAAAAATAATAATGCAGTCGGTGCTAAACTAACTGGTGGTGGCGCTGGTGGATGTTGCATTAGTCTTAGCAAAACAAAAGAAAATGCATTAGAAATTCAAAATGCATTAAAAGAGAAAGGATATTCATCATGGATAGTTACAGTTTAGGTTATGCTAATATTGCCCTAGTAAAGTACTGGGGGAAAAAATCTAAAGATCCTGTCTTACCTTATAATCCTAATATTTCTTTAAGATTAGACAATCTTTTATCAAAAACAAAAATCGAGAAAAATGATAATAATATTGATGAATTTTATATCAATGACGAAAAACAAAGTCAAGAAGAAGTAGATAAAATGATTAAGTTCATCTCTAAATTCACACCAACTAATCGTGAAGCTATAACTATAAGAAGTTATAATACTGTACCAACTGCTGCAGGGCTTTCTTCAAGTTCTAGTGGCACTATGGCTTTAGTTCTTGCTTGTAATAAATATTTTAAATTAAACAAAACTACTAAAGAATTAGTTGAAATAGCTAAAGAAGGATCTGGTTCTTCTTGTCGAAGTTTTTATAAACTTGCTGCATGGCTTGAAGATGGAAGTGTTGAAGAATTGGAGTGCTCTTTAGATTTTGGAATGATGGTTCTTGTAGTTAACGAGGATAGAAAGAAAATTTCTAGCCGTGTCGCTATGGAACGCTGTGTTCAAACATCAACAACATTCGATGCTTGGGTTGAAAAAGCTAAAGGTGATTTTGTATTAATGAAAGAAGCTTTAAAAAATGCTGATTTCGAAAAAATTGGCGAAATTACAGAAAGTAATGCTTTAGCTATGCATGGTACTACTTCTACATCTACTCCTAGCTTCTCATTCTTAACAGAAGAGAGTCACATGGCGATGGATATTGTAAAAGAACTACGTTCTAAAGGTTATAAATGTTACTTCACAATGGATGCTGGTCCGAATGTGAAAGTACTTTACTTAAGGGAAGACCAAGACAAATTATATGAGGAAATTTCAAAATTATGGAAGAAAAAAATCATTTTGTGCATGGAGTAGCCTACGGTAAACTCTATCTCGCTGGAGAATATGCGATTTTAGAGGATTACGCTTCTGCACTAATAACAAGTGTTCCTAAAAAAATTACAGTATTTGTAGAAAAAAGTGATAAAACTACTATCTTCGATACTATCAATAAAACCAAAGTTGGATTATTAGAAGAAAATAGTAACTTCACTCTTGTTCAACAATTTATTCTATTTTTAACAGAATATACAAATTGTAATAAAACATTTTCTCTTACTATTTATAATGAACTTCACAATGACGATAAAAAATACGGTTTAGGTTCTTCTGGTGCCGTACTTGTGGCTATAGCTCGCGCTATATTATCATTTGAAAATGTAGCTTATAACGATTTAACTATTTTTAAACTAGTCGCCCTATTCAATATCAAACACAGTCTAAGTGGATCTATGGGTGACGTTGCTGCGAGCATTAATGATGGTATTACATATTACGAAAAATTTAACGCTGACTTCGTTAATAATATGATTCATCAAGACAAATCTGTTAAAGAAATAATAAACTCAAATTGGGATGGTCTTCGTATCGAAAAAGTTCATCCAAAAGCTGATTTAAGCATACTAGCACGTTGGACTGGTGAAGCTGTAGATACGAAAGAGCACGTAAAACTTTGGAAAAAACATAAAGACAACTACAAAGAAGAATTTAGAATTTTTGTTGAAACTTCTAATACGCTAGTAAAAACTTTAAAAGAGAATTTAGAAGAAACAGATGCTACGTCTGCTTTAAGCACTATACGAAAACTTAGAGAAAACCTACTTTATTTAGAAAGTTTCTCTAAGATACCAATGGAAACAAAAGCAATGAAAAACTATATTGAAAGTCATTCGGCTGGTAAGCAAAGTGGTTCAGGCAGTGGTGACATTGTATTAGGATTCGAGAAAAATAACGATAAGTATCAGCTACAACTGAATTTAGAAAAATTATAATATATTACGAAAGGATTAATTATGAGAAAAAAAGATCACATTAGATTGGCGCTTGCTGATAAAACAAAAGTAACTAGCTTAGACTCATACGCAATAGATTACAACAGTATCCCCCTTTTCGGATTAGATGATGTTGATACTTCTACATCAGTTTGTGGTGACCCTTGGGAATTTCCATTCTTCATCAATGCTATTACAGCTGGTGGTGAAGATTGTAATAAGATTAATCAAGACTTTATGGAAATTAGTGAAAAATGTGGAATTAAATTTTTCCCAGGATCATACTCTCCTGCTCTTAAGAGTAAAGAAGATGAAGAAGCTTATCCAAAAGGATATTCAGTAAACTTAGGCTTAGATAAAGATTCAAAACTTGTTTTAAAAGCAATCGAAAAATCACAAGCAAAATATATTCAACTTCATACTAATCCTCTTCAAGAAATCGTTATGCCAGAAGGAGATCATAATTTCGAAAGTTGGTACGCTAATCTAAAAGAAGTTAGCTCTAAATCTCCTATTCCTGTAATCTTAAAGGAAACAGGTTTTGGTATGAACGAAGCTACCATTAAACTAGCCATCGACTTAAATATCCCCGCTGTAGACATCAGTGGAATGGGTGGAACAAACTTTGCAAGAATCGAAAATGGACGAAGAACCGATAAATCAACTTACCTAGAAGCTATTGGTTACACTACAGCAGAAAGCCTAGAGATAGCCTACTCTTATAAAGATAAAATTGATATAATCGCAAGCGGTGGTATACGAAATCCACTTGATGTTGTGAAATGTCTAGCTTTAGGTGCTAAAGCGGTTGGTGTTTCTAAAATATTTTTAGAAATTCTTTTAAGCGAAGGAAAAGATGCTTTAATTCAAGAAATTGAAAAATGGAAAAAAGAAATTAAGTTCTTAATGATATTAATGAATGCTAAAACAATTGCTGAATTAGATAAAAAAATAAGAAAAGTAGAATTTTAAAAAAGAAGATTCCAGCCGTTTGGGTTGGAATCTTCTTTTTATTTATACTATATTTCTTTGGGACTGACCTAAAAGACCTAAATTTTAACAAAGTGTATATGATAATTCATAGACGCAGTGGTTTATTGATATCTAAATTCGCTTTATAAAAGCTTTTTAGATATCTAATAAACTTTGCGGGGGTGACTCGACAAAATCGATTTCTATGAAATCACGATTTTTGAGTCACTCCCTCTTCTTCTAATGCTGATAATCTTTTTATTGCTTTATTTAAATCATCTTCTAAACCATTAATTTTAGATTTATTCTTTTGATTTTCCGCAATTAAATACCAACATGAGATTAATAACATAACATTTAAACAAATTATTGCAAACATACTATTCTCCTAATGTTTATAATTAAAATTAGAATAACACAATTTCTCTTTTTTAACAAGAGATGCTCTATTCATTAATAATAGATATAAAAAAACCTCATCTTACGATGAGGTCATTATTTCTAAATAAATCTAAAAGAGGGAAAATTTTTAGATTTTATTAATAAATTGCGTGTTAATTACCAATTATTAATATTTACGTTTTCTAGCCGCTTCAGATTTTTTCTTACGACGAACACTTGGTTTTTCATAAAACTCACGTTTACGAACTTCTTGGATAGTTCCGTTTTTAGAAACAGCACGTTTGAAACGACGTAGTGCATCTTCTAGTGATTCATTTTTACGAACTACAGTTTTTGACATTGGATTTCCCTCCCTCCGATACTACAAAATCTTAATTTAATACTTAATTAAATGTTTAAGATATAAAATAAATACAAACATTCAATCAATAAGACTGCTTTTAAGCAATCTACTTACATATTGTATTATATTCTTACGTACTTGTCAACCTTTAATAGCAATTTATTAACATATTTCTGAAAAAATAATCTTTTCATTAATACACTAACTACATTATTTTTCTGATAACCAGTTTTTAAACTCTTCAATAAAATTAGCATATCCTTCTTTATTCTTGTGACTTGGCACTTGAGCTAAGAACACTTGATTTGGCAACTTTGTTTGACCTTTTTTAGTTATAAGAATAATAGCTTTTTGTTGAGAAGCATTTTTGAACATCTCATCAGGTAAAGTAATTACCGCATTTAGATTAATATCTTCTTCTAAGAATTTCTTGAAATTGTCTTCAAGCTCAAGGACTTTCTTAGGTACTACTAATACCCCTACCCCATTATCATTCAAGTAATTAGCCGCTTGCTCGATGAATAGTAAAGCATTTAAACTGTATCCTTCTGCACTACAAAGTTTATAGTTTAGGCTGTTATCCTCATCTGCATAATAGCCAAAAGGTACATCACTGATAATTACATCTTGTTTCTTAATATTTAAAGGTTTAAGAGCATCTTGATTAATAATTTCAACATTAGTTTCTAATAAATTGAAAATATTTTGTTGTAATCTTGCGTAGTTATTATCAACATCAACAGAAGTTAGTTCATATTCACCTTTTGATAAAGCTGATAGATTAATTAAAAAGTTTCCACTTCCACTAGCAAAATCAGCTACAGAAATCTTCTCGTTATTGTATAAACACTCTAAAATATGAGATACATACATAGTTATAACTTCTGGTGTAATGTCATAACTAGGATTATTCAACTCTTTAAGAGCTTTTAATAGTAAAAATTGATAAGCTTTTTTAATATCCTCTTTAGAAAAATTGTCGACAATATCAAAATAATCCTCATCATTCTCCAAAGTTAAGTAATTCACTAAAGAGTCAAAATATAACCCTTCACCTTTGTTCTCTTCTACCTGTTTATCTATCTTAAAAAATAATTTTTCTAAATCTGACATGGTTCCTCCTTATTCATTTTCAATAATATTTTTTAATACTGGCTCTAACTTCGAAATTATTCCAGTTACTAACGCATTCCCCATCATAAAATATCTTCGACGCATAGGCATCGTGTTAGTCCAATTAGGTGGGAACATTTGTATCATCTCACACTCTACTTCCGTCAAAATTCGATATTTTTTATTAGTTTTATCAAATACTATGTGAGACGAACGATTGATAGTTCCCTCACTTGTCAGCATTGTTCTAGCAGGTTCTTTAATATTTTCTGGAAAACTCATTGCTCCTTCACTATAAATATATTTATGCCCAGTTTTTGATTCACGCTCTATTCTTTTAGATCCTTTTAGATATTTCCATTTATCTAATTTATCTTCTTCTGCAAAGTATTTGCTTAAGTCTTCATCATTATATTTTTCTGCATTTTTTAATAACTTCTCTAGCGAATAAATTTCAGATTTTCTTGGAGTTACATCTCTATGAATAATCTTTCCATCTATCATCATTCCAGTATCTAAAAACTTCCCATCTTTATAGTTTTCTGTTACATCTAATGCATCAGAATAAGTATTAATATCTGTATTGAATATAATATCTAATTCACTTTCTGTTGGGAAAACTTTTTCAAAAATACTGTTTTCAAGGTTTTGTTCGTTTTTTATACTCTTAGAATACTTTGTATTTTTTTTAGAAGCAAAAATAAATACTCTTCTACGTTTCTGTGGCATTCCATAATCACCAGCATTTATTACTCTCCATTGTACATAATACCCTAATTCATCAAACGTCTTTAACATAATTGCAAAGTCACGTCCTCTTTGAGATGCTGGAGATTTTAATAATCTATCAACATTCTCAAGAAGTACAAATGGAGTATTTTTTTCTACTAATACATCTCTAATATCCCAAAAGAGTACACCTTTTTTTCCAGCTATTCCCTTTTCTCCACTTAATGAACGTGCAACTGAGTAGTCTTGGCAAGGAAATCCTCCAACCAATAAAGTATGATTTGGAATTTTTTTCTTATCAACTAAATTAATATCTTCATTAGAACAATCGTCCTCTCCAAATCTTGTTGTGTAGCATTCAAAAGCATGTTGCGCTTTTGTCGAAGGTTCAAACTGATTCGCCCAAACAAAATTCCATCCACCTTTTTCTATAGCTTTTCCACTTTTTTTATCAAATTCGCTTATTTGATTTAATCCAACTCTGAATCCACCAACTCCAGCGAATAATTCTACAACATCTAAATTCATGTTATTCTCCTTCAATTATGTCCTGAATATTCTTTAAAACATATGTTTTATTTAGCCAAAAACATTGTTTTGTCATCTTATCTCCATTTGGCAACTCATCCATATCACTATCTGTACCATTACCATATTTTATTCCATTTATTACATATGCTGATCTTTGAGCATGTGGTCTCAAATGAAATATTTGTGTTTCTTTTGATTTTAATAAGTTGTTACCTATCCTATTATCTTTTATTTCAAATTCTATCCCATTTATAAATTGAGATTGATACTTTTCCCATTCATGCTTTCCAATACCTTCTAAATCTGATATCGGCATATTCCAAAATTTAGAACCTATTAACTCATATTCTCCTGTCATATTTTCTTTAAATACAACAAATAGAAATCTTTTTTCATAGAAATAATTATATAACTCTGAACTATCAAAGATTTCTTGAACAAAATCTAAAATTTTAAATTTTGGAAATGACATACTCTCTCTAGGATTACCTTTTTTATCTATCCTTATTGTTTTTATTCCTATATTAGCTTTTTCAAATTCTTCAACATTATCTGTTTTAACACCAAGCATTCTTGATATCAAACTACTGTTTGCTTGTTTAGAATTTTTATTGATTTCAAATTGAGAATATAGTTCTTCTTCTGTTTTTCCTTTATATTCATTAATCTTGTTTAATACTACATTATCAAAAGTTTCTTCTTTCAATTCTGTATTTTTCAAAATAGAATCATATGTATTAATTTGTCCGACAACATAGTGATTAATCACATATGACATATATGATTGTTTTAATGAATATGCTCTTCTTTTTGCAGGAATTTCGCTATAATATTGCTTTTGTTCGCTTTTTTGGGCTGTTGCTCCTTTAGTACATGCACCCAAATATTTTGTATCACCTTCAGATAGTTCATGTGCTCTACCTTGTTGAATCTTAGTAATAATTGTAGAATAATCCTCTTTAATTATTATTAAATCATCTCTACAGCTCTCTGATAAAATAGAAAATAGTTTTACATACTCTATACTATACTCTGTTCTTAAAATATCTTTTTCTCTTAAATACAAAATTAACAACATTAATCTCATTTTTTCTAGTACATGAGATTTTTCAAATACAGGTTCAACAGGTCTATCATTAGGTATCATAGTAATAACTAATCTTTCTCCTGCTCTTAAACTACCATCTTTCTTTTTCTCTATAGGTGTTACCTTTAATTCCGTACCGGCTTCTAAAAAATCAGGATTAGAATCACTATTTGGCTTGTAATAAAAATAATATTCTTCTAACAGATTTCCTAAACTTCCCTTTCCTCTAGGATTATTAAAATATGCTATTTTATCTCGAAGTTCATTCTTTTCTGAATAACCAATACCACTTTCTCTTATCTCACTATTTGAATAATAGTCTTTTAGTACTTCAAAAAACTTTTTCCCTTCTAATTTTTTAGCATATTTTTCTATAGCCAATGGATTATTTTTATCATAAGGTAAATTCACAATAATACAGCTCCTAATCAAATAATAATTATTATACCATAATTTTTACAGCAATATGCCAATAATCATTTAATTTATCTATTTTTCTTTATCGAAAAAACCATTTAATAAATTTATATCATCATTCTCATAATATTCTTGATATAATTTATCCAAAACTAATTCATCTTTTATATTTTTCTCTATGTAAATCATAGCCTTAATATATTCTTTATAATTCGATTCTGATATTCTTTCAATAACTTTTACTATTTCTAAATATCCCATAATAATTCTTCCTCTAATTTTGTTATATTAGATCCTATCATCTATTTGTCCTAGTGTCAATACACTTACTCATTATTCTAATTAACAATATTTAAAAATCCACAAAAAAGGGAGTGACTCAAAAATCGCGATTTCGTAGAAATCGATTTTTCAGAGTCACCCCCGCACAGTTTATTAGATATCTAAAAAGCTTTTATAAAGCGAATTTAGATATCAATAAACCACTGCGTCTATGAATTTTCATATAAACCTTGTTAAAATTTAGGACTTTTGGGTCAGCCCCAATAATCTTATTAAATACAAAATTTGATAAATTAATATTCATTCAAACAATTTTATAAACCTTTTTTGAACTTTATCACAGGTATAACCGATATGTTCATAGAATTTATGTGCTTCTTCACGCTTTAAGGCAGAATTTAATCTAATAAAACTAATACTATTTTCTACAGCATATTGTTCTAGGCTTTTCATAAGTTTCTTACCTATTCCTCTACCTTGAAAATCAAGGTTAACAGCGAGCCCTAGAATATTTAATCCTAGATCACTATAGAAACTTTCATACATTTGAGCATGAACAAATCCTATAATCTTCCTTGTATTCTCATCTTCATAACCGATAATAATATGTTGTTTCTTGTCATTAGTTAGTTGCTCTATTTGTCTTTTCACATTTTCAACATCTACATCATAACCTAATGCTACTTTACAAATTTCTGCTACTTCTTGTGCATCTTCTATATTTATTTCTCTAAACATATACTCACCTTCTGATTTTATCAAATATTATTTAACGTGCAACTTACTGCAACTTAAATTCTATTATCTACTTCGCAATTTCTATTAAAGCTTGTTTTACTAAATCAAATTCTCTAGTACGAAGAGTTCTCATATCAAAGATAAGCTCGTTATCTTTAATACGTGTAATGATTGGAATTTCTACTTCTAATAAGCGACGTTCAATATCTGTCGCACTTAATCTTGGGTGCTCTAATTTTACTACAACACTATCTAGATAGCTTGCTGGATAGCTTCCTCCACCTACTTCTGCTTTGTCTTCAGCTATTGTAATCTTGAAGTCTAGGTCACTAAGTCTTGTTTTAAATACGTTTGCTTTAGCAAATAAACGTTCTTTTGATAATGAAATCATATGAAGTGTTGGAATGTGTTCTAACGCTTCTTTTTCATCTAGATATAATTTCAATGTAGCTTCTAGAGCTGCTAGAGTCATCTTATCTACACGTAATGCTCGAGTAAGTTGGTTCTTCTTCATTTGTTCAATATATTCTTTTTTACCAACGATAATACCTGCCTGTGGACCTCCAAGAAGTTTATCACCACTAAATGTTACGATATCAATACCACTATCTAGAACCTCTTTTACAGTTGGTTCATAAGGTAAGCCAAATCTAGAGAAATCAACAAACTGACCACTTCCTAAGTCATTTATAGATACCAGTTCATTTTCACGAGCAAGATAAGAAATTTCTTCATTAGATACTTCTTTAGTGAATCCTACAATCTTATAGTTACTAGTATGAACTTTTAGTAACGCCCCTGTGTTGTCAGTAATTGCGTTCTCGTAGTCTTTTAAGTGTGTTTTATTAGTAGTCCCTACTTCGACAGGAGTACCACCACTTAATTTAATAATCTCAGGAATTCTAAATGCTCCACCGATTTCTACTAGTTCTCCACGAGAAACTACTATTTCTTTATCTTTAACTAGAGTATTTAATGTTAATAATACCGCCGCTGCGTTGTTGTTAACTACAAGTACATCTTCTGCACCTGTTAATTTTTTGATAATATCAATAAGATGAACATAACGACTACCGCGTTTTTTATTATCAATATCAAACTCAAGATTAGAATAGTTAAAAGCTACACTTTCAATGTTTTCTTTAATCTTCTGACTTAGTAAACTACGTCCTAAATTTGTATGTAAAATTGTTCCAGTTGCATTAATAACTCGTCGTAAAGAATTTTTATCTTCACTCTTCACTATTTGTTTAACTTCTTCTACAATTTTTTCTAAACTTGGAACTTCATGTAGTTCTTCGTTTAATATTTCTTGTTTAATTCCATCAATATAGCTTTTAATAGCTGATTTTACTCCTACTTCTGTATGTTCTTGAATTAACGTTTTAATTTCATCTAATAATAAAATCTTATTTATTGCAGGAATTTGTGATAATAATTGTTTTGACATAATATTTCTCCTAAATTTCTTTTGCTAATGTTTTTATAGCGTTAATAGCGTAGTCTACTTCCTCATCTGTATTCATGCTTGAGAATGAGAACCTTACTATCCCTTGTTCTTTTGTTCCTAGTACCTCATGCATTAGCGGTGCACAATGTGCTCCAGGCCTAACTGCAATATCATATTCTTCAGCAAGAACATCTGCAACGTCTGAGGCTGATATTCCTTTGAAGTTTAATGCTACTACCGCAGTACGATCTTTTGTAAAATCCCCATAAAACTCTAAACATTCCAAGTCTTTTAATTCATTATAGAATCTATTCGCAAAGTCGATTTGTTTTTTATAAAGATTTTCAATGCCATGCTTATTTATATATTTTATTCCCTCATGTAAACCTAGGATTCCGGAAGTATTCAAAGTACCCGCTTCTAAGCGTAGTGGATATTCCCCAGGGTGCTTTTCATCGAATGTTCTAACACCACTTCCACCGACTTTAAATCTCTTAATCTCTGGTTCTTTAAGTCTCACACATAGACCACCGATTCCTTGTGGCCCATATAAACTTTTGTGTCCAGTAAAGCATAATACATCTATTCCCAATTCATCCATATTAATAGGTACTACTCCTGCTGTTTGCGAAGCATCTACAACTGAAATAATATTATGTCTTTTACAAATATCCGCAACTTTTTCTAAATCTACTATACTTCCTGTTACGTTAGAACTATGTGTAATAGCAATCATTTTAGTATTAGGTTTAATAGCTTTTTCTAGTTCATCATAATCGATTAATCCTGTTTTACCAGCTTTAACAATAGTATATTCACAACCTATTGTTTCATGTGCTAAATATATCGGTCTTAAAACCGAATTATGCTCCATAGAAGTCGTAATAACGTGATCTTCTTTTTCCAATAATCCTAAAATCGCAATATTTAAGCTTTCTGTAGAATTACTAGTAAAGACAACCCTATCTTCTTTCTTCATACCGAAAAATTTTGCAACATCACTTCTCGCTTCAAAAACTTCACGGAATGCATTATTTGCTTCATAATAACTACCTCTCGAAGCATTAGCATACTTTGCCGATGACAATACCTCATAGACTTTATCAGCTACTTCTTTTGGTTTTTTCAGCGATGTCGCACCATAATCAAAATAATAACTCATATTACTTACCCTGTCTAAGTTATAAACAACCTAGCTCCCTTCAATATTTATTTCTTAACTAAAACTCTATAATTTTCTAAGCGTCTTGTTATGCCAATTTTATCCATATACTCTAAAATGGCCATAGAGTACTTTCTACTAGAACCTGTCATGTCTCTAAATTCTGCAAGTCCAATTTGATCATTAGTTTTAAAATGATTTTCTACTTTTTTAACAGCATCTTTAAATACTTTTTCATGTAAAACTAAATCAGCATCTAATCTTACTATCGTATTATCTATAAGAGATTCTAACAACTCAACTTTTGGTTTTTCACCATTTGTTAGTTCTTTAACACTTGGAGGTGTGAAGCCACCATCTAGTAATGCTTTTTCAATTCTTTCTTTTTCTGCCAGTTGTTTCTTATCATAATTAACTACGAAATCTTTTTCTGCAACTAAATTACCTTCTAGGCGAATTTCGTTATTTAGTATGAATAAGTCTAATAACTCTAGCATTTCTTTTTGAGAGATTTTAAACTTAGAAAGTACTTCAATCTTAGGAATACCTACTTTTAATTTATATCTATTGTGATAGTCACTTAATAATTTCTTCAGTTTTTCTAACACTTCATCATATTTTTTCTTATGAATATAACCTAATTTTGTTTCATAGATTGTAGTGCTTTCTACCAATTGTGTTAGTGACTCCTCAACCTCTTCTTTAGGAAGTTGAAGTTCTTTTAAAATATTCTCTTTAGAATTTAAGTAATCAGTATGCGATAATAAATAGTTAGCAATTAAATCTGTTGTATTACCTTCAAGCTGAACTTTCAGTTTTTCTAAGATTTCTTCGTTAAATCTACTATGTTTTTTAGGATTAGCATCTAATATTACCCCTCCACCTATTGTAATCATAGGTGAGTATGTACGGATAATAAATTTATCATAGTTTTTAACAGCAATTTCTTCTTCAAGTCGAAGTTGCGCAAAACTACTTTCTCCAGCTTTTAATAAATCTGTTCCAAGCGGTACAACACGCGCCATTACTTCCTCAGTACCGATATAAACACGTACTCTATCCCATAATTCAAGATTTGCTCTCTCATCATTTATTAGTTTGATTTCAGTATCAAGCATGTATGTCTTTGTTAATGAACCTGCAATGGCTAATGTATCACCACGTTTCACATCATCAAACTTAATATTCGCTAAGTTTATAGCTGTTCTTTGACCTGCATAGGCAGTTTCTACATCTTTTGAGTGAACTTGAATATTCCTAACTTTTGCTTTTACTTCTTTTGGATAAATTACTAATTCATCCCCTACATTTATAACACCTTCTGTAAGAGTCCCCGTTACAACTGTTCCAAATCCTTTTACTTGGAATGAACGGTCGATGTTAATTCTAGCATTTTTCTCGACATTTTTTGCTGCGATATCTTCTGTTTTCTTATCGATTGTAGCTAATAATGTATCAAGTCCTTTTTTACTAATTGAATCAACTTCAATTATTGGAGAATTTTCAAGAACTGTACCTGAGATAAATTCTTGGATATCTTCTTTTACTAATTCTCTATATTCTTCTTCAACTAAATCTATTTTCGTCATTACGATAATATAATTTTCTATCCCTAATAACGTTAAAATATCAATATGTTCTTTAGTCTGTGGCATAATTCCTTCTCTAGAATCAACTAATAGTAAAACTAAGTTTATACCACTAACTCCAGCAAGCATATTTTTAATAAATCTCTCATGACCAGGAACATCAACAACTCCACATCTTTTCCCACTCGGTAGATCAAAATATGCGAACCCAAGGTTAATAGACATCCCCCTGTCTTTTTCTTCTTGAGTAGTATCTGTCTCAATTCCGCTCAGTGCCTTTATCAACGTAGTCTTACCGTGGTCGATATGCCCCGCCGTACCTATAATTACATTGTTATTCATATATTTCACCTTTACACTATATTAAGAATAGAGATTATTTAAGAAAATTAAATCAAACATTTTAAACTTTCTCTATGTTAATCTCTATTCAAAATTTTATTTAATTTTATAATCTTCTAATTTTTTTATTACTCTCTTGATTCCAGTTTTTTTAGAATAGTATAGTCCACGATATTCAATATTTTCTTCTTGTAACATTCTTACAATGTTATCAAAATTATCCCACGCTGTTTTTAACATAAAACCACATCCTACACTTATTGATGGATGCGTAGGAATTAATGATGCTGCAAGTTTTCTTTCTAAACAAATGTTATCAGCCTTTATCGAATCATGCGTACTATTAAAAACAATTAAACCTTCTTCCACGCTATTTCCTCCTATGGTTGAATTACTTTGTTCGCTTTTCTCATATCTTCTACGATGAAGTACATGTTTGTTGGATTACCAACTGCTAAGTCAATCTTATGATAGTCGATACATGCCCCACAACAAACTATTTCCACACCAGCGTCTTCTAGTGTTTTTAATTCTTCAATTACATGACTACGAGTTTTATCTACTAAAACTCCTCCATTATTGTAGAAAATAATTTTTTTAGGTAATACTTCTTGTTCCCCTAAAGCATATAGATAAGCTTTTATTAATCTTTTACCTAGCTCTTCACTACCATGTCCCATTTGATCTTTGTTAATTACTACAATGTAGCTATCATCCTTAACAACTGGAGCAGCTTCTAATTGCGGTGCTTCTTCTTTAGTAATTTCTACTCTAAAGCCACCTTCAATATCAGAAACTTTAAATTCATAACTATTTTTATCGGCAAATTTTCTAAGACTTTCAACGCTGTCTTCAGTTTTTACTAATAACGTGACTTTTGTTTCTTCTTCTAATACACGTATAGCTTGAGTCACAGGCACAACACATGTATCACATAATGTATCAACAACTACACCCTCAGTAACCTCTCCTTTAGAGATTGTAACGATATATTTATCTTTTGCTTCCTCTTTTACCGCAAAGTTATATCCTAATTGAGTCGCCATTTTTTCTAAATTTTGTGTAGCAATAACGTTATCTACAATTGTTTCGACTACGTCATTATCCACTAATAATTTTTTTGTTTGAATAACTGGCATTGGACAAGCTAAACCTTGTGCGTCTAAAATTTCTTTTTTCATACTTATATTCTCCTTTTATAACAGTTCTATTTAACGATAACTGCTTTTTCTTGTTTTTCTATAACTTTTCCTACGATAGCACTCTTAATTTCAAGAGTATTAAGTTTTTCTAATAATTCATGTGCTTCATTCTCTGGTAAACTTATTAATAACCCACCTGAAGTTTGTGGATCATACATAATTTCTTCTAATGCAAAGTCTTTTACTTGATATTCTACATTCGGCTCGACAAACGTTCTGTTTAATTGTCCTCCTGCAGTAATAACAAATTCATTGGCACATTTATATGCTTCTTCAATATACGGAATGTCTTTTGTATATACTTCTGCAGAATGTTTACCATCTAACATCTCTACAAGATGCCCTAAGAAACCAAATCCTGTAATATCTGTACAACTATTTACATTGAAATCTTTCATCATTTGAGCAGAGTATTTATTAAGTGTTGTCATTTGTTTAACACTTTGAGCAAATGCTTCTTCAGAACACTCTTTAACCATATGAGCTGTATTAATAATACTTACACCTAAAGGTTTTGTTACTATTAGTAAATCCCCTACTTTACAATTGTTATTTTGTAATATTTTATCAGGATGAACAACTCCTGTTACTGATAAACCATATTTTGGTGTAGCATCATGGATAGAGTGCCCTCCAGCAAGAACTCCCCCTGCTTCATGAACTTTCTCAGCTCCACCTTTTAATATTTGATGTAATATTTCTAAGTCCATATTTTCTGGGAAGGCAACGATGTTTAATGCTGAAATAACTTCCCCACCCATTGCATACACATCACTTAGCGCATTAGTAGCTGCAATTTGACCATATAAATATGGATCATTAATCATTGTTGTGAAGAAATCTAAAGTTTGAATAATCGCCTTATCTTCAGATATTTTATAAACGGCTGCATCATCTGAAGATTCATATCCTACTATTAAATTTTTATCTTCTTTTTTAGGAAGGTCTCTTAATATATCTGATAAGGCCCCCGGCCCTATTTTCGAGTTTCACCCTCCACAAACTATCATATTCATTTTTTTCTCTGACATATTTACCTCCTGTGTTATAATACTACTTACCTATAATTATACTACTTAACATCATTTTTTGAAAGCATTATTTAGTTTTTTAATGTAAAAACAGACAACTAACTTAGAATCAATTTCATCTGTTAGTTGCCTATAATTTTTATATTTTATCTTATAAAACTCACGTGTACATAATCATAGTGGTTAGCAGTTACACCACCACGATCCGGCATTAAATTCCATGTATTTGCCGGTCCATAAATATTATGTTGTGGCATGTAGAATCTTTGTTTCCAGATAACATAGTATACGCCAAGTTCTTTCATATTTTTAGTTATATATTCGGAAAATTCGTCACCTTTAGCTGACCCTGCTGGTACCATGAAATCTACAGACATTCCAGTATTGTGTCCGTGACCTGTCCCATCATCATCTCCAGCTCTGAACATTGAAAAGCTTGTGATTTCAAACTTTTTAGCTAATACTACTTTCATTTTCTTAGTATGATCTGTTAAACCATTCATCGCTGGATCTGCTAGCTCTGCAGCTGTTACTTCTGGTAATCCATTTTTTTCTGCTTCTTGTTTTACTTTCGCTTCTGCTTCTTGTTTTGCTTTCGCCTCCGCTTCTTGTTTTACTTTCGCCTCCGCTTCTTGTTTTACTTTCGCTTCTACTTCTTGTTTTACTTTCGCTTCTGCTTCTTGTTTTACTTTCGCTTCTGCTTCTTGTTTTGCTTTCGCCTCCGCTTCTTGTTTTACTTTCGCCTCCGCTTCTTGTTTTACTTTCGCTTCTACTTCTTGTTTTACTTTCGCTTCTGCTTCTTGTTTTACTTTCGCTTCTGCTTCTTGTTTTGCTTTCGCCTCCGCTTCTTGTTTTACTTTCGTTTCTGCTTCTTGTTTTACTTTCGCTTCCACTTCTTGTAATCTTTCTTCTGCAGACATTTCTTTTTTATCTATAAGCTGATCAAGTGTTGGATTAGTAATATTCATTTTAGTTATCTGCATTATTGGTTGTGCATTATCCTCAACTTCTACATCATAGCGTACTGTTATATTAAATGTATGATTGCCTACATTAACAACATTTTTTACAGTTTCTTTTATGACACCTGTATGTGGTAATTTTTTAGTTGGCACATCCGCATTAATATCAATTTCATATTCTACGACCTCTCCTGCTTTGATATTATCTTTTTTAAACAAGTAGTCTTTTTTATTTTCAGTAGTTATTCTTGCTACTACATTTTTTACATCTCTATCAGTTGTAAGTTGGACATAATAACGTCCATTTTTCTCTACAATATTAGATTTTACACTTTTTACGTTTACATTCGAAGCAATATTATCGATCTCATTAGCAACTGTGACTGTTCCTGATGCACCAATTAATAACGCTAATCCAGTTACCTGTTATTCTTCTCTTCCTCATTGATTTTCTCCTATGACTTTATTATTTGTCTATTATACATAAATCACATATCTAATTCAACATGATTTCTAATTTGTAATATTGACTGCTTCTATATTACATAAAGGTTATAGAGGATTTCATAACTTACTAAAGCTATAACTTTATGTTAACACTCTTAACTTATTTAAAAAACATGCTACATGATTAATTTTTCTATATTATAAATAACAAATTTGTAATATAAAAAGCTAACTAAGAACAATGTCTAAGTTAGCTTCTTATTTTATTATTTTACTGGATTTCCATTTAAATAAACTGTAGTGGTACCGTCTAAATATTTCCCTTCTTTTGGCGAAGTTCCGTTGAACGCTCCATTTGAGCTTTGGTGTTGTACAAGATACACTTGACCATTTTTTATAGTTACTCCTACTCCTACATCTTTAGCAGTTGCATCTAATAATGTATTTCTGTGTCCGTATGGATATTTAGCTACTACATTTCCAATTTCTTTAAATAAAATATCAAATAAATGTTGAGCAATTTGGTCAGGCGTTCCATAATCTCCTGATATAGCAACATTCGCTAGAATTGAACCATTATATCCCGCTGCTCTTGCCGCATCTTTTTCATATTGAATTGACCCATTTGGTCCGTGGATATTACCATCTATCGCACGAGTTGGTACATCAGCACTTCTTCTTTGTGAAGAAGCGTTTAACGCTGCATTTGGTGTTAAAGCTGGTAATCCATTTATTTGTCTTAATTTTACAACTTTATCCAAAAATGCTTGCTTTATTTGTTCTTCTCTAGTAGCTGCCACAGGTGGGGCTGGTGTATCAACTTTTTTCGGATCAACTTTTACTACATCCTTTGGCGCTGGTGTATTTGTCATCACCGTGTTTACCGGAGTCACTGGTACCGTTGCCACAGGTGTATTAGCCACTAAATTCGTCGGGTTAGCCGATGGTTTGGTACCTTCAGGTGTATTTGGTTTCACTGTTGATGGTTCATTAGTTTTTGGTGCCTCAGCTGGTTTTGTTGTTTTCTCTACAGGTTCTGCTGGAGTTGGAGCTGTTTTCTTAGTTAAATCAGCTATACTTGGAACATTTGTTGGCACTTCATTTTCTTCTACTTTTATCTCATTTTTAAGGTTATTATTAACTCTTTGTTGAGCTTTCACCTCATCTGTTGCGATTTCATAACGAACAGTAATTTTGAATGTGTGACCACTTACCTTATTTACTGTAGTAAATGACTCTGCCTTAACAGTTGCTGTGTGAGGTAGTTTTCTAGTAGGAACTTGTGCATTTAAATCTAATTCTACTACAACCTCTTCACCGGCTTTAATAATATCTCTTTTAATTAAAAATTCAGCTTTATTTTCAGTTGTAATACGAACTACTACATTAGCTACCTCTTTATCTGCTACTAACTTAGCATAGAAGTGCCCTTCTTTTTCATAAACACTCGCTTTTACATTCTTCACATTTACATCTACAGCTGCAGGTTGAACATCAACAGCCTTAGTTGGAAGAGCTGTTACCCCTGACAATAACACAAGACCTGTTAACACTTTACTAGTCACTTTCAATCCTTGTTTTTTCATTTGATATTTTTCTCCTTATTAATACTCTTTAATAATTGCTTCTCCTATATTATAATTCATCTTCTTATTCACAATCAATAGATTTTCCATTTTGTAATACAAAATACATTTTGTAACAATTTAGAAATATTAAAAAATCCTAAATTACTTTATTTTTATTATTTACTTAAAATTCTTACCTCAAACTAGAAACACTTTAAACTCTTAATATCCTTATTAAATCAACTTTTTCTAGTTTTGAACCTTAAATATATACTAAAACTAAATTTAAAGTATATTTAAGGTTCAATCAGTATAATTATCATATAACTAGTAAATAGTTATAAACTTCATAAACTTTCCTTTTCTATAAGAGACCGAGACAAATGTGCTCGGTTTTTTTTGACTTAAACTAAAAAGATGAACAGATATAGTCTCTATCTATACCTGCTCATCTTTTATTTTTTATAAATGTCTTCTTCTAATATTGGACTTTGTTTTATCGTTAAACTATTTTCATCTATTACTACTATGTTTAACTTTCCTCCATAGACACAACCACCATCTATATTAAATCTATTTTCTTTTTTATCATAATATGGTTCTTGTTTTACAGGACTATGTCCATGAAATACTATTTTATTGTATTTGTCATTACTGCTTAAAAATGGTTCCCTTATCCAAATCATATCTCTATGTGTTTGATTCCAGAAATTTTTATTAAAATCTACTCCGGCATGAATAAAATAATATTCTGAGCTCTCATATCTTGTAGGGAGACTTTTTATCCATTTTCTTAAAGATTTATACTCTTGTGCAAATTTTCTAAAGTATATTCCTCTAGTTTCTTCGGTTGCTTCTGGATAAAATGATTGTAATGTCGTTAAGCCACTATTTCTAAAGTAATGATCCTGTCTTGCTGACACCCCCCCTCCATATATCGCTTCTTTTATTGCTAAATTAAACATATCTTCATGATTTCCTAATAGCACAACATGATTAGAATTTTCTTTTTGCAAATTATAAAAAAATTCCCAAACTAACTTAGTATTTTTTCCTCTATCACACATGTCCCCTAAACAAATTAGTTTGTCAGAACACCTGTTAAAATTCACTTCATCCAGTAATTTTTTCATTGTATAAAAACTTCCATGAATATCAGAAATTACAATTGTTCTCATAAAAACACCTACTTTTTTTGTTTCTTCTTTTTATAATAAATGAAAAAAACTATCTTGTAAATAGTAATATCACAATATTACTGATACCCTTTTCAATTTTTATATATTTTTATTAAAATTACTCTAGGATATCATTTTAAATTTAACTTTTCACGTGATATAATGTTAGTAAATTATCCAGAAAGGAGCAGCATATGGAAAATAACTTGCTTTGTTTTAAAAGTACATCTAATCTTACTGCTCTCTCTTTACCAAAAATTTATAAAGAGGGATTTTTCACAGAAGATGGTGTTTGGACAAAATTAACAATCATAAAAGGTAAAATGAAATTTGCTTTTCTTAATTTAGAAAATGACATTATCAGTCAATATCCACTCAATCCTAAAAGTAATCTTGAGCTTATCAAGCCCCTTAGTGTTTTTAAAATTACACCTGCTTCTACAGATTTACAATTTCAGTTAGAGTATTATTGTTCACGTGAGGATTATTTCTTTAATAAATATAATTTAAATCCTGCTCATTTAGAGATTGTTAATGCCGTAAAGTATATTGAACCATGTAAAACATTAGATCTCGGCGCTGGAAAAGGTAGGAATTCGCTATATCTTTCATCATTAAACTTTAATGTTACGGCAATAGATTACAATGCCGATTTTTTACATGAATTAGCTGATATTTCTATTAAAGAAAAATTAAATCTTACTGTGTTTAAATATGATATAACTGAAGCGAACATAAAAAACACCTATGATTTCATATTCTCTACGGATGTTTTTATGTATCTAAACCCAACAAGAATACAAAGTGTTATCGGCAACATAAAAAAACAAACACATGATAAAGGATACAACTTAATAATCAGCGCATTAAATGCAACAAAACATGGTTGTCCTCTTACTCCCTTTCCATTTACTTTTATGGAAAATGAACTGAAAGAATATTATAATGACTGGAAAATTCTTAAATATAAAGAAAATATTGAGGCTACCCCTTATCCATATGCTATGATTCTTGCTCAAAAGGTATCAAAATAAAACTAAACGGGGCTGCCCTAGAAGTCCTAAATTTTAACAAGGTTTATATGAAACCTCATAGACGCAGTGGTTTATTGATATCTAAATTCGCTTTATAAAAGCTTTTTAGACATCTAATAAACTGCGTGGGGGGACTCGACAAAATCTTGTTTCTTTGAAATCACGATTTTTGAGTCACCCCCACTTTCTTCTATTCAATATTTTCTCTAATATCTTTTTGATACCAAACTATATCATACCAACGATTAAATTTATAACCTACTTTCTCAAAGTGAGCTACTTTTCTAAATCCTCTTTTTTCATGGAAAGAAATACTCCCTTCATCTGGATAGGCGATACATGATGTCAATCTACATATTCCTCTGTCATAAAGTTGTTTTTCAAGTTCAGAATACAACTTCTCTCCAACACCTTTACCACGAGCTTTCTCATCTAAATAGATTGTAATCTCAGCTGTCCATTTGTACGCATCTTTTGGATAAAACTCACTAGCATAGGCGTACCCTAGTATGTCATTTCCTTCTGTTGCTACTAAAAATGGATATCTTTGTATAGCTTTCGAAATCTTCTCTTCAAACTCATGTACACTCGGCACAGTATAATCAAAGGTAATTGCCGTATGTTCTACATAAGGTCTATATATATTCACTAATTTCTCGGTATCTTCTAATTCAACCGTTCTAATGTTTATCATGATTTTCTCCTTAAATACTTTCTCTTACAAAATAATAATTGCCTTAGTAGCTTCTTCTTGTTGCGCTCCTCTAAATCCATGTCCAGCTCCTGGAATTTCTTTCAATTTAGCATCTTTAAAAGTTTCTATAGCTCGACGCGAATAACTTATCGGTGCAACATTATCGCTTGTTCCTTGTACAATAAGAACTTTCCCATCATAATTCTTCATATCATTATAAACATCGTAGACTAATGATTTCTCAAAATAAGCTTTTCCTACTTCAGTTCCTCTGTGATTATAAACTTCTGGAATATCTGATACTGATTTGAACAATTCTCGTGCATCATCAAATAATACAAACGCTGGGAATACTAATATTAATCCTTTTATCTCTTCCTTAAGTTTGGCACCCTCAATAGTAGATACGACTCCACCTTGGCTCTGACCTAATAAAAAAATATTATTTTTATCTACAAAGTTTTGATTTTTTAGTGTATTTACTACTACGTCAAGATCATCAACTTCTGTAAATACAGATATTTTTAAAGTGTCATTTCCACTTCGACTATTTTTATTCCCACTCATAAAATCAAATGAGTAAACTACATATCCTTCTTTCGCTAAACTCTGAGCGTAATAATCTTGTCGTTCAGTATTACCTCCAAAACCATGAGAAGCAATTATTGTCGGTAGTTTTTGTTCCTTATAATTTTTTTGTGCCGTTATGTATCCGTATATTTTCTTCCCTTGACCTTCGGAATAAAGTTCTTCTTTAACTATATTACTCGTATCGATATTTGAAGTATTTACTGATGAGTTTTCCACAAGACTATTTCCTCTATCTTGTTGATTATTTTTTGGAGAAAATTGTGATTTTACTCCAAAAGCTACTGCTACTATAGCAACTAATGCCACTATTCCTATTATTATTTTTTTAAAATTCATTTATCCTTCTTTCTTGTATCTAACTTAATATTAGTACATATCCTATTTTACCCTATTAAAGATCATCTTTCTTGATTTTATCTAATAAAGCCGTACATCCTTTAGTTACATCATTGAAGGTTGTTTTGAAATCTCCTGTATACCACGGATCATCGATAATTCTATCTTCTCCAGCGTATTCTAATAATTTTTTTACCTCTCCTGTTTCTCTACCTGCAATAAATTTTTTAATATTTTCTATATTGCTGTCATCCATTCCTACGATATAATCTGCATCTAAATCATTATCGTTTAGAATACGAGAATACATTCCTTCTACCCCGATACCAACTTTAGCAAGTTCTTTTCTAGTTCCACTGTGAACAGGATTACCGTGTTCCCAACTACTTGTTGCAGCTGAATCAATTAGGATTTTTTCACTTAAACCTTCTTTTTCTACCATATCTCTAAATATTGCTTCTGCCATAGGTGAGCGACAGATATTTCCTAAACAGACAAATAACACTTTTACCATTTTTTCAATACCTCACTTATATTTATTATCCATCTTATTATACCACAAAGAGATTAATTCAACATAATAAAGACAAGGGGTTGACCCAAAAGACCTAAATTTTAACAACGTGTATATGAGAACTCATAGACGCAGTGGTTTATTGATATCTAAAATCGCTTTAGAAAAGCTTTTTAGATATCTAATAAACTGTGCGGGGGTGCCTCGACAAAATCACGATTTTTGAGTCACTCCCATTGTTTTATTTTTATATTTTACATGATATAATGAAGTTAAACTTAACCGTTAGTAAGGAGATTAATATGACAAAAAACTTAGTATGCTATAAACGATTACCACTTTGGACAGCCGTAACACTTCCTAAACCATTTAGGCAAAAACACAATACTAGAAAAGATGTTTGGGCAAAATTAACTATTCTTAATGGAAAACTCCAATTTACAGAATTAACTGAAGATAATGAAGTTGTGAAGGAGCATATATTTACACCTGAGAGTAATATTCCATTCGTGGAACCTCAAGCGTGGCACCGTGTTGCACCGTTATCTGATGATTTAGAATGTTTCTTAGAGTTTTACTGCGAACCTAAAAATTATTTCAAAAACAAATACGATATTAATCCTGCTCACTCTGAAGTAGTAGAAGCCTTGGAGACTATTAAACCTTGTAAAACATTGGACTTAGGATCTGGTCAGGGGCGTAATGCTTTATTCCTTTCTAAACTTGGTTTTGAAGTCACTGCAGTAGATAATAATATTCCCGCTTTAGAATTTTTAATGGAAACATCAAAAATTGAAAATTTAGATATTAAAATAGGAAGCTATGATATAAATACAGCAGCTCTTAGAAATACTTATGATTTCATCTTTTCAACAGTAGTTTTAATGTTTATCGAAGAAGAATCTATACCTAATGTTATTAAAAATATGCAAGACCAAACTAATATAGGTGGTTATAATCTAATAGTTGCAGCAATGTCTACTGATGATGCACCTTGTCCACTTCCCTTCCCTTTCACTTTTAAAGAAAATGAACTTAAAGAATATTACAAAGACTGGGAATTTATTAAATATAATGAGGATTTTGGACAACTTCATAAGACTGATGCTAATGGTAATAGGTTTAAACTACGTTTTGCTACTATGCTAGCTAAAAAAATTAAATAATTTATTTATAAGCTACTTTTTTGACACCGTTATCAACTCATGTTATAATTTTTACAAATCATTAAAACATTTGGGGTGCTTTTTGCTGAGAATATACCCATAGAACCTGATGTTGTTAGTACAACCGTAGGAAAATGTTTATTTTTAATCAAGTCTATTTTAAAGTATATATATAATTTAAAAATACCTCTTGTTGTTTTAATGAATACAAATAACAGGAGGTTTTTCTTATGAAAAAATGGTCTACAAAGGACATAATTATTATAGCCTTAATAGGTTTCTTATTCGGAGGGATATTCCTTGCAACAAGCTTGGTTTACGTTCCATTAAAAGCTGCTCTTGGAGCAGTAGGGTACGCACCTTTTGCTAACTCAATTTTATTTGGATTATGGGTTATGGCTGGTCCAGTTGCTGCAGTACTTATTCAAAAACCAGGTAGTGCTACACTTGGAGAAGTTCTAGGAGCATTAGCTGAAATGCTATATGGTTCATACTTTGGTGCTGCTGTTCTTGTTTCAGGTTTAGTGCAAGGAGTGGGTTCTGAGGTTGGTTTCTTAGCTACAAGATACAAACGCTACGATACATTTTCACTATTTCTTTCTGCAGTGGGTATTACACTATTTAGCTTCGCTTATAAATATTTCCAAGCTGGATACGAAGCATTTTCTGTAAGTATGATTTTAGCGATTCTACTAGTACGTTTTATTTCTGTATTCTTCTTTGGAGTTATCTGTGTTAAACTAATCTTGAATATAGTAAATAAAGTACAAAACAGCGGTAGTAAATAATGAATATCATAGAAATCGATAATTTTTCTTTGAAAATTAAAGATAAAATCTTATTTGATAACGTTAGTTTAAAAATAAAAGAACATAGTTGGTTAGTTTTAACTGGAAATATTGGTAGTGGTAAGTCTACCCTACTTCGTACTATTTGTAAATTAAATAAAAAACATTATGAAGGAGTAATTACTTACAAAGGGAAAAATATTGTTGATATTCCTATGCAAGAACACCTTAAAAATATTGGCTATGTCATGCAACATGCGATTAATCAATTTGTTATGCCTACCTTAGAAGAAGAAATAATATTTGCATTAGAAAACCTATGTCTAGAACCACAGGTTATTAACGAAAAACTGGATTATGCTTTATCTATTACAAATACTCGTGAAATTTCTACAAAACATATCCATACATTGTCTGGAGGAGAACGTCAACGAGCTGCTTTTGCAGTAGCATTAGCTATGGGAAGTGAAGTTTTAATTTTAGATGAACCTTTTGCAAATGTCGATAAGAAGACTCGTAATTCTCTACTAACTCTTCTAAAAGACTTAAACAACCATGGTGTGACTATAATCGTCTGCGATCATGAGTACCAACTATATTTAGACTATGCTGATACCTTTACTTATCTTTCTGATGGGAATTTAGAGTTAGTAACAAATCCAACTTCTAAAAATTCTAATGTGAAATTGTGCAACAACACTCACTCTGAACAAATTTTAAGACTAGAAAATATTTCAATTCAACAAGGAAAAAAAGAATTATTAAATGTCGATGATTTTCATATATTTAAAGGCATTACCACTTTGACGGGAGATAATGGAACAGGAAAAACAACATTATTACATGCTATTTCACAATTAAAAAAATATGATGGAAATATATTCTTTAACGAGACAAAAGTAAAGAAATCAAGAAAACTATATAAAAAAATAAGTACTTGTTTACAAGATGCCTTTCAACAGTTTATTAGCTTGATGCCTCGTGAAGAGATTTCAATGCAAAAAGATATTTGGGGGCACGCTCCATTATGGCAAGAGAGACTTTTAAAAGAATTTGATTTAGAAAAAGAACTCGATAAAAGCCTCTATTATTATAGCGGTGGCCAACGAAAACTTATTCAACTTATGTGTTTACTGAGCCAGAAAACCGAGTTGCTACTATTAGATGAACCTTTTACCCATCTTGATGAAAGAGCATGCTCATTTATAATGGATTGGATTGAAGAAAATAAAAGACTTGCTGGACAATCATTTATTATTGTAAGCCATAGACTGGAACCACTAAATAATAAGAGTGATTATCATATTGAAATTTCAGAGAATACGCTACATTATGTAAAGGAGAATTATTATTATGCAGAAGAAAATAATTAGTCCTACTCTAGCATTAATAGTATTATTATTAACTATTTGGATTTCATTTAGTAAATTATTAGTTTTAAATTTTATGATTATTGGTGTAACAATTCTCTATTTTTGTCTATCAAGATACTGGAAAAAGCTACTGTATTTCGTCCTAGTACCGCTGTTACCCGCATTGGGTTCTGCTTGGGCTATTATTGTTCATAGTTCTAATTATAAATTTGCTCTATTAATTTTTTCTAGGACATATAGTTTTGCAGCTTTAGGATTAATCACCGCAACATATATTTCACTTGTAGAACTACTAAAATACTTTGAACAACATGGGTTATCTTCAAATATAGTATACGGACTCTTAGTAGTTATTCAAGCTTTACCAAGAATACAATATGAAACACAAATGATTACAAAATCTAGTCGTCTTCGAGGGGTTTTCTTACCATTTTGGTCACCATATTACTATGCTAAAGCTATATTCATCGCGTTAACTTGGCAACCTCAAATTTCTGAGGCGATGACAGTTCATGCCTATGAAGACTTCAAAGCTCGAACACATTATAATAAATATTCTGTTGATAAAAATAAAAGTATAATTATTTTAGTACTCTTCCTATTTATCTCAATTTCTTTATTAATCATAAATAAATAAAATGATGCCATCATGGATAAAATCCATGATGGCATTACTATATTCAAAAAATAAAAAAAACTGGCGGGAATGTGTGGGAATCGAACCCACCCAAGAGGCTCTTAACCCCTCATACTAGTTTTGAAGACTAGAGAGCACACCAGAACTCATCCACTCCCATGTATGTTTATATTATACAATAAATATAATGAAAAATCAAGACTATATGTTAACGTATCCAAAGCACTTTTCTTTCATGTGATAATTTAGCTTTTATCTAACTTTCCAAAAGAAACAATAAGAAACAATTAAATTATTAACCACTTGCTTCCTATTTTTTACCACTTACCTAAAAGCTATTAATTTTTAAACTGAAATAATATATAATATAACTATAAACATTTAGAAAGGAGACAATATGAAAATTAATATCGAACTAGACTCAAACCTTAAAGAAATTGAACTAGTTATTAAGACCCCAGACTTAAATAGTGATGTCATCTTAATTAAAGAATTAGTTGAAAAAGCTATAGTTAATTCACAAAAAATAGTTTTCTATAAAGGTGATTCTGAATATTTCATTCCTCTAGAATCTATTTTATTTTTTGAAACTGACGATAATAAAGTCTATGCTCACACTACAGATGAATTTTTCGAGGTTAAATTCAAATTATACGAATTAGAGCAACTTATTCCTTTTTACTATTGTCGAATTTCTAAGAGTTCAATAATAAATACAAAAGCAATTTATTCACTAGAAAAATCTTTTTCTGGTTCAAGTACCGCTTCTTTTTCTAATTCAAAGAAGCAAGTCCATATTTCAAGACATTACTACAAAATATTAAAAGATAAATTAAAAGAAATGAGGTAAAAATAAATGAGAAGAAGTTTTATTGGATTATTTTTTATAATCCTTGCGGTAACTACTCTACTTGATGGATTTAATATTTTCCCAACCGGATCAATCTTTCTGGCTATATGTACTGTTGTACTAGGATTTTTCGCTATTCGAGGTTTAATAGATTTTGATTCATTTGGAACTATCTTTCCTCTAGCATTATTATTCTATGTGTACAATAAAAATTATCACTTTGCTGATATATCAGGTGGAAAAATATTCTTTATCGCTGTTTTCCTTAGTCTAGGTATTTCTATGTTTGTCCCTAGAAAATATAAATATAGAGAATTTAAAAGTTTTTACAAAGTAAAAAAACATAAAAAAATAAAAAGTGGTAATGATTTTTCTGATGTAACATTCGGAGAAAATGTCCAGTATGTAGACATAACTAAATCTGATTCATTCTCTGCTTCTACAACATTCGGAACTACTACTATCTACTTTGAAAAATTAGATACTTATCCTATTAAAAACTTTGACCTTAATGTTTCGATTTCTTTCGGAAATCTAAAAGTGTATGTTCCAAAAGAATGGGCAATCGAGAATAATACAAATAACTTCTTAGGAAAAGTTCAAAAAAACTCTCATAGCATCGGTAAAGATGTTAAAATTATCCTAAATGGTTCGGTAACATTTGGAGAAGTTGAAATAATTCATATATAAAAAATAACTCTCAAGACATTAAAGCTCTTGAGAGTTTTCTTTATTATTTTCTTCTTTCTTTTGCTGTTCTCTTTTTTCTACTAACTTAGATAAATAGATTGAACCTACAGTTAATAAAATTACTAATAATGATGCGATTAAAAATTCTTTACTGAAGATATTTGTACTAGTAGCTCCGAAGTTTAAGAATACTACTGTTCCAGGGATAATACCAAGTACACTCGCTATCATATATTTTGACAAACTGATATTAGTTAGACCATATCCGTAGTTTATCATATTATACGGTACTAAAGGTATTAGTCTCAGTATTACTAAACTCATCATTAGTTTTTCATCACTAACATTAAAAATTCTATCGTGTTGCTTAGGTGTCATTTTTTTCTTAAGGTAGTTTTTCACCCATTCACGACCGAAACGACGTGATATTACAAACATAATATAACAATTTAATGAAGCTCCAACGAAGGTTAGTAAACTTCCTTCTACAAAACCAAATGCTACTCCTCCAGCAACAGCAAGTATCGGAACTGGAAAGAAAAATACCGGTAAGAACATAAACATTAATACATAAATTATCGGTGCTAGGACACCAAAACTTTGAATAAACTCAGTCATTACTCTCCTCCTATTTAAAGTATGCTGATACTTTTTCTAAAAATTCTAATTCAATATATGACGCTATTTTTTTAAATGTAATGTCATCCATCAGCATTTTATCATTTTCACTATACTGTCTAAATGCCATACTACACCAAGTAACTCCTCTTAGACAATTAAATATTAAATACCTCTCGAATCTCTTTCTATCGAAATTTCTATAATTACCATACGCTTCTAAAAACTCATTAATTTCATTTTCTGATAAAATGATATCAGTTTTCCAAAATGTAGTTGTCGGTGCTAGAAAATGGGCTAAATCTTGTTCACATTCACCTATTAATGCCTTCTCCCAATCAATAACATAGCTGTCTTCTTTTCCTTCACCTATTAAGAAATTTCCTGAATTTAGTTCAGTATTTATAATACATGGATTAGCAATACTATACTTTTCAGGTATAAGTGTCAGACACTTTTCTAAGAATCTATTAATATAAGAGCTAACTTTCTCATCGGCTTTATCCCAAGCTAAATACTCACCTGCCATCTGTTTACATTCATCAAACATGAGTTGGAATGGGTTTATTGCATTGATTAAGTTATTGTCTCCATATGGTGTATTATGAACCTTACTTAATAAATAAGCTGCAATATACATATCTGTTTTGTAATTAAGTGATCTTCCTTTTAAGAATTCCATTGTTAAATATTTATACGGTAATAAATTCGTCTCTGTTACTAAATCATAAGGTTTTGGTGTAACTCCACTGTCTTTCAACAATTGTAGCGTTTCGTATTCATATTCTATTTGATTTTCAAGATTCATCTGGCTCTTCATATTTATTCTGAGAACCTTTTTCAAATCTCCTTCTTCAAAGGTAAAGTTAATATTATACTCCCCTGCACCTAATAACTTAATATTATTATAACCTGTCTCTGCTAATAAAAGGTCTTCTTTAGTATCGATGTCTAAGCCAGCTTCTCCTAAATAATAACTTAACTTCTGCTCATCACAAACAGTAAGTAAATTCTCTAAAACGCTGTTATCCCCATAACTTGGAAGATTAAAAACTTCTTTAATAGCTTTTTTCATACCTATTAAAAAATAACCACCATCAACACTTGGATTTATAACAATATTATACTCATCTAATTTTTTAAACGCAGTATGAATCATATTTTCTTGAAGATTATAGATATCTGAACCTAATAAAATCACCTTGTCACTAGACTGTAACTCCTCATCAATTGCGTTATACATTTTATCACCAAGTGTTTCACCTACTTGATAAGAAAATTCTCTATTTTCTAGAATATCCACCATCACACTATCATCAATACTTTGACCATCATGATAGACTGCTATCTCTTCTCCACACTCTTTTAAAACATTATAGTTTTTTTTCATTAATTTCTTTTGAATTTCTACAGCAGTATCCGGAGATACAAAGTCATATAACCTTGTTTTTGTTGTACCTACCTTCGGCACTCTTGTAAAAAATATTATTCTGTTTTTCATCTCTGAAATTTTCCTTTTATATAAAAAATATTTAAGGGAGTGACTCAAAAATCGTGATTTCCAATAAACAAGATTTTGTCGAGTAGCTTCCCACGATAGTTAATTAAATATCTAAACAGCTTTTATAAAGTAAATTTAGATATCAATAAATCCCTACTCTATGAGTTCTCATATGAACTTTGTTAATTTTTAGGACTTTTGGGTAATCACCTATACAAAAAAGGGAAACTCAACTACAAAATTTCTAATTGAAATTACTATTTTGAGTCACCCTTTTACTTTATATATTAATGTTTGTGTCCAGCATGATCATCTTTCTTTTCTGCAGAATGATCATGTCCTTTGTGCTCATCATGTCCTTAATGTTTCTCTGCACCTTTTACTGCGTCACTTGGATCTTTACAGCAATCTGCAATTTCAAATTTATAACTGTGTTCTTTAGTTCCATCAATTGCATTACATACATTTTTGTATCCTAAATCAATAAGTTTTTGAGCAACTACTGAAGAACTATTTCCTGTAGAACTATATACATATATTGGTAATGCTTTATTTTCCGGTAAAATTGATTTTAAATCATCTAATTTTTTAACATCGATATTTTTTGCTCCAGCTGCGTGACCTTTTTCAAAATCAGCTTTATCTCTTACATCTAAGAGCACATTGTTTGCAGCTGTGTCTAATAATGCATCTTGGAATTTACTGCTACTTAATGATGAATATTTTACAAGATCATAGTTATAATCTTTTACATTTTGAGCTCCAGATACATCTTTAAACCCTTGTTTTGTAAGTTTATCTATAGCATCCTTTGTCTTATCTGATTTATCACTATAAACTACTACTTTCTTCTCTCTCCAAGTACGAATTTCTTCAATACTCTTATCTATTTTTGATAATGGAATATTAATGGCATGCTTAAGGTGACCTTCTTTATAAGCCGCTTCATCTCTAATATCTATAACAAGATAGTTTTCTTTTTCCTTATCATCTTTTTGAATTTTGTTTAACTCCTCACCTTTTAATTCTTTTGCAGATGAAGTAGTTGAACATCCTACTAAAGTTAATGATAACACTGCTGACATACTTACAGCTAAAAATTTATTATATTTCATTTATTTTTCTTCCTCTCCTTATTTAATAAGAGACAAGGTGGTACTTAAATATTTAATACATTTAGGTATGCCCCCGTCTCTTATTAGTATAACTTAAAAATAGTTTCTTTTCTAATAAATAATATTATTTTTACTCATTTTTTATAATATTTTTACTTTTTTCTAAGTGTATCTTCCTCTTTGACTTCTTAATAAAACGCACTTTAGAAATTTACAATTTTTTAAAATTTATATTCATGCTCTTTTGTTCCATCCCAAGCATTATAAACATTTGTATATCCTAGCTCAACAGCTTTTTGAGCAGCTTTAGATGAACGATTTCCACTGTAACAATATGTATAAACTGGTGCATTTTTATCGGCTGGTAACAATGCCGCTAAGTCTTTATCAATATTTTTAACATCAATATTTTTAGCTCCTGCTACATGACCTTTTTCATAATCTTTTGCTTCACGAACATCTATGAAAGTTCCTGCTTTTTTATCGATTGCAGCTTGGAATTCATGAGCAAGCAATGTAGTAAACTTAACGATTTCATAATCCTTATAGTCTTTTACACCTTGAGCATTAGAAACTTTTTTGAATCCTGCTTTTACAAGTTTATCAGCAGCTTCTTTACTTTTCTTACCAGTGTTGCAGATTGTTACTACTTCTTTATCTTTCCATGCACTTAAGTGCTCTGCATGTTTCTCAATATCAGCTAATGGAATATTGATAGCGTGTTTTACGTGTCCTTCTTTATATTCTTTAGCATCTCTCACGTCGATAACAAGGTATTTTTCTTTTTCTTTGTCATCTTTTTCAATTTTATTTAACTCTTCCCCTTTAAGTTCCTTTACCGCAACAGTCCCATTACTGCTACTAGAAGTACTATTAGAAGCTGAAGAACACCCTGCTAATGATAATGATAATACCGCTGCCATACTGACAACTAATAATTTATTGGTTTTCATAAATTTATCTCCTTTGTAATAGTTTTCATAAATAGTATAACAAATTAAATAAATTCAATCAACAGCACTTCCCAAGATACCGAATAATTATTTTACTTTTTACCTAGAATTTCAATTTACATAAAAGTACAATAAAAGCTATAATCTAATGTGACTATAGCTTTTATTATACACCTTATTTTTTTCATACTTTTGTTATATTCAGAAAAATAATAATATTTTTTACAATTTCTTAGCTTCTAATTCCTTGAAAAACTGAATAATGTTTTTTACTTTATAACCCGTATAATTTTCTAACTTATCATCAAAATGCCATTTTCTTTCTACTAAACAAGTTTTAAAACCTAATTTTTTTGCCGGATTTATATCATGATACAGAGAATCTCCAATCATCATAGTTTCGCTTGCCAATATATTTTCTTTTTCCAAAACATTGATAAAAGCTTGTTCTTTTGGTTTACTTATATGCGTTTCTCCTGAAATGTACAATTTAAAGATATTATCTAAACCAAGTTTCTCAATTTTACTTCTTTGTTCACAAGATTTCCCATTTGTTAATAATATCATTTTATATTTCTTTGAAAATAGACTTAACCAGTGATTTACTTCTTCGTTAGGTTTAATTGATTCCAAGATAAAATCAAACTGCCTCTCATAATAATTGTTACAATCCTCTTTCGTTAAGATAATTCCAAATTTCTCTAAAGTCAGCTTTAATCTTTTATCCCTAATATCTTTCAGCTTCACATTACCCTTTAAAACCTCATCTACTAGCATATTGTTGATAGCTTTATAGTGCTTGAAAAACTCTTCATAACTTGCTATTTTATAGTATTTTAAATATTCATATACCTGTTTGTTAGACTTTTCCCATATGATACTAAAATCATATAAAGTATTATCTAAATCAAAAATAAGGTTCTTTATCTTAGTCATCAATCTCACCTCCCTTATAAAATTCATTTTAATTATTAATGCGTTCTCAACATTATTATAACATATAATGGAACATATTAAAAAATACTTAATTTTTAAATTTGATAGAAAACTATTAACTATCTTTAAACGCTATTCTAATAGTGTTTGTTAACCTTTAATACTCATTATATAAGTTTATGTTATGAACATTTTTTATAAGTATTTTAATGATTTTTGCGCAATTTTTGCGCATAATAAAAAGCCCCTTTATTTTGGGGCTTAATTTTTTTATCTTGTATTGTGTAAACAATCAAGTGTGAATTTATCTCCATCTAACACCGCTTTATATTCACTCATGTAAAATTGATATGATCTATCTTCATCACCTTCAAAATCTACTTGAAATACTAGATTCTCATAGTAATCTTCTTCCATATATCCTAAGTGAGCCTTTAACTCTTCAACTGAATAGCAACAAGTACAATCGTTAGGTTTATCATCTGTCCAGTAAGTCACTGTTGCTCCTTCTTCTAATACTAACTCATTAACAACAACCATCATTTTATCATAATTTCTCATTTTTAATTCCTCCGCATATCTAATTAATTTTTTGGCTACTTTAAAACTCATATTTTCTAATTCATACTTACCACTGCGGTAATTTTGAATAACGCTAAGTGTCAATCCTGTATCTTTTGAAATTCTATAATCAGTTAAATCACTGTTGAATAATTCTTCTATTTGTTTAATCGCTTGATCTATCATTTTATCCCTCCTGTTCTTTACATTATTAATTATACCTTATATAAGGTATAAAGTCAATAGATAATTTAAAACTTTTTTTAAAAAATGCATAAAAAATAAGCCCCTACTTATTAGTAAGGGCTGTTAGTCATTATGATTTATTCAGTTAGTTATTTTTTTCTCCACGTTCCGTGAGTTTCAAATGTATCTAAATTCATAGAAGCCACATAACGTCTTTCTCCACTATTTGAAATGTAAGATAACCATTCATATCCATTAGCATTACAGAATTCCATATAGTTGAATTCTTCACCTTTTTCATATGATCCTACGATTTCTGCATCTGTAGATGGGGCATTTCTGATGTTAAGTTTGTCTACTCCTACAGTATATGTACGTACTTCAGGAAGTGAGATTAAATCAGAATTTTCTTCTACTACTTCATTATCATCGGTAGGGAAATAGAACCAACCAACGATTCCATCAAAATTACGTTCATTGTATCGTGCTGGACCTCCTACATATAAACTATCTGCATTACCATCAATATTTTGTTCGATGGTTTTCATAGTGTAACCATCACTATCTTCAATAACTTGTCCAGTGTGTCCGAACGGATGTCCGTATATATATGTAGTGTCCATTACAAAGACCGCTCCAGCTCGTGGTTTGCTATCTAAGTTTCCTACTTCATTATATTCAACTTTATATCCTAATGCAGCAGCACTATTCAATAGATCAATAGCATTTCCCCATAAGGCTTTACCAAAAAATAGTACTGATAGATAATTTGGTAAATCAACACATTGAGTACCATATGCTCCATCTTGGTCAACACCTATTCCTAAGTTTGCTATTCTTTTTGCTTCATTTGTAATTTCAATTGTTTTAACCATTATTTATCCTCCGTTTTATTTATATTTGTTATTTCTTCATTTCTACTTTGCTTAACTACTTGATGTGTTCCGACACTAGCAAGTCCTAATAATACTGCGTTAGTATCTTTAAATACCGCCCAACCAATTAAGCCCCCAAGTACTCCTAATACTTGAGGGATAAGCTCTGTCGGGAATGGTTTCCACTCTTTAAGAAACTTACCTAATAGGTTAAGTCCGAACACGATTAATGTTAATAATATTGGTTGTAATTGTTCCATATATCTCACCTCCTTTCTTAAGGCAATTGAACAGGCCACTCATCTTCTGTTAAGTAAGAGAATGGGTTGACGTGATTTTCATCTGCACCTAAGCTACTAGTTACAATTTGTAACTCCAATCCAGTTTTTAAATTATTATTATACGAGTAGTGAATAATCACAGCCCCTGTTCCTTGCGCACCTTCTGAATTTTCCGCACTAGTGGTATTAGAATAAATATCGCTAGAAGTACCATATATAGTCTGAACTATATCGTCAACTGGTTTAAAACCATTAATAGATAATGTATTCTCTGACCAATAACCTCCAATTTCTAATATTAAATTAGAATTGTTATTAAATCTACTTATCTTAATTTCAGGGTTAAATTTCACGTGCACAACATCGTTTTTGCGTCTAAAATACATTCTGTTTTTATTATCGCCTATATTCTCCTGCCAGCCTAATACCCAGCCTGTGTCACCCTCAGCAACTTTCCAACCAGTATTGCCACCATCAGTAGTCTTAATCCATTTTAGCGCACCGTTAGTTTTAGCTATATCAATGTAAGTTGTGCCAATAGGTGCTTCTACTACACCGTTCGGCATTCCAGTTCCTCGCATTTCAGATTGACTAGTTGGCAATTTAACACTATTCCCACCACTAATACTTAACGTATTATTGTTAATAGATAATGTTTGATTAGGTTTCAGTGTGTTAAGTTCATCTTTAGTTACAAAATTCTTTGCTGTTAAGATATCATCAGTAATGAATTTTGAAGCATCTATTCCAGGTTTATCTTCAATTTTTTTTACACGCTCAACCAATTTACTATCATCATAAGATGTAATTGTAGTAGTAGGTCTTGCTTCTAATTCTGTCAAACGTCTTTTCACTTCTGAATCATCGTAAGCTGTATTTGCAGGAGCTGGTCTGTTTTCTAATGCTTGAACTCTAGATTTTAAATCACTATCATCATATACTGTATCCTTATCAACCCTATTTTCAAGATTAGTTACACGTTTTGACAATTCACTATCATTGTATGCAGCAGGCACCTCTGTAGTTTTTGCATATCCTAGTTTTTTTACTTCCTCTAGAACACCATTATTTGCCGTTTTAAGCTGTTCTTCTGTGACTAAGCCATTTATACTAGGAACATCTTTACTTAAAGCATATGAGGTTAATTCTTGCTTCTGGGCGTACCTTTCATCAGCAACTGTAGTTGTTAAGTAATTAGTTAAATCTACACCGCTAATTTGTAGCTTAGATAATTCATCTTTTAATTGTGATCTTGTTACTAATTCCAGTTCACCAATATTATTAACGTGCTTAATCTGTCTGTTATCTACTTCTCCTTTATCAATTTCTGATAATACAACATTGAATTTAAACTTGAACACATCTAATGAATCTGAATCACTGTCCAGAAATAAAAATCCTAATACCTCTTCACACCTTGCAATTAAATCTGTATTGAAGTTAACCCTAACTACATTACCTTCTATATTCCCATTAGCTTGCCATGTGGAATTAGAATCCCTAAATTTAAATAGTACCTTAGCTGTATATTGAGATAAATCAGTTTCATTTTTTACCACAAACTCAAATCCAGCGTTATTCCTATCATGTGAATAAAACTGAATGTTTAAATTCTCCGTTTCACGTCTACTAGGTGTGTTTATCAAATTTGTTCTTACTAGTTTTTTCATACTATTCCTCCTTTTTATGTATAGGTAATTTTCTAAATCGATTGAATAAAGTTTCTATCTTACCATTTCCACCTATTTCCTGATAGCTTTTGTATAATCCACTTAACTCTGATAAATCTTCGCTTGTTGTATATCCACGGTCTATTGCCTCACTAAATTCCTTGTGCAATCTGTACGACATTATACTTTTATTTGAGTCACGATTATGTAGTCCTATCTGCGTTACTTCATCCACTTTATCCTGCGTATTCTTTATTTCCATATTTACTCTATCGAGTTGCTTTTCTGTTTTATCTTGAGTGCTTTTTACTTCACTACTTAACTGTTCAAATTGTTTTGTTATTTGCTTATTGCTATTGTCAAACCATATCTTAACAAGCGGAATAATAGCAACAGTGAAAAGTTGCAATATAAATTGCAAAATATAGTTCGCCATTTAGACTACCTCGTAAAAAAGAACATGCTATTCTGCATGCTCTTCTTTTCTTTCTGTTGTTTCTTTTGGTGCTTCGCTTACTGTTGGTGTTGGAGTGACTACATCTTTAGGTTGTTCACTTACTGGAGCAGGAGTAACAACGACTTCTTTTGGTGCTTCTGGTGTAACTTCTTTAGTTGCTTCTTCAATCGCTTTTAATTCAGCTTCTTTTCGCTTGAACTCCTCAACTGCTAATCTAACCATTTCACGTAAGTTTCCAAAGTTAGGCACTTGTTCTAAAGTTTCAACCTCTGTAATAATCATTCTCATGTGTGTTTGTACTAAATAATCATCTTGTTTAAATTTTGCGCGTTTAAAACTAAATTTCATCTTAATTATCCCCCTCGCTGTGTGATATAGTGTTGCTATTTTCTCCGTTATTGTCATGTTCTTCTTCTCCTTCATCTTGTGATAATTGTTCCATGATTGTTTGAACTACTTTAGTTAATGCTTCATCAAGTTGTAATTTAGTGATGTAGCGATTGTTATCATCTACCAATTGTTCTTTATTTTCAGTTCGTTCAAAAGTGATTTCTTTATACTTAGTTGGTTCAGCACTTGGCACCCACTCAACAACACTTGTGTGGTCTGCGATAACTTCGTATAGTTTGCCATCAAATTTAAACTTATCTCCAACTGAATAATCTGTGTTAACTTCGTAAGAATCAAATGCGTTGATAATTTTATCTTTATTTGTTGTTATTGTCTTAGGGTCTAACACGTCTAAAAGTAACGTCATTAGTACTTTGTCATTACCTTTATTCACCTTAGCGAATAGCTTAGTTAATGCTTTCTCACGTTCTGTAACGTCCTCTTTATTGCCTGCTAAAATTCCTACTTGTTTATTAAGATTAGCATATTCAGCAACTAGTGCTGGAGTTGCCTCACCTGTGTACATTTGAACTGCGATTTGTTTTCTGATTTCTTCAAGAATTTCTGCATCATTAGCAGTTGCAAATTTCCCTGGTAATTCAACATTACCATTGAAATAAATTCCTCCTGTGTTCATATTGAAATATACGTTTACACTTTTATATCCACCCGCCGTTGGATTAGGTTGTTTAACTGATATTTCTAAAGCCATATTATTGTACCTCCTCATGTTTTACTTCTTCTACTTTAGTTTCCTTTAATTCTTTAAGCTCTTTCTCTTTAGCCTCTAATTCTTCAGTTAATTTATTATAAGCAACTTTATAATGTGCTAGTTGCATTGTTTTCTCACTTAATTCTTGTGCGATTAAATCGATTGGTTGTAATTGATTATCCATTTATTATTTCCTCCAATTTGTTTTTTAATTCTTTATTTTGTTCTGATAATTCTTGAATAGCTTTGATTAAATACGGTATCATTTCAAACGGTTTATACGATTGAATGTCGTCTGGATTAACTAAATGAGCATCATTCATGTGTATTTCAACATCTTGTGCCATTATTCCACAATTGATATGTTTACTTTCTTCTTGAGGTAATTTGATGTCATAGTCATAGCATTTAAGATTGTTGATTATTTCTAACCCATTTACTTCTGTTGGTTTTATGTTGGATTTGTAACGTTTATCCGAAGCACTCATAGTAACATAATTCCAATATTGTGCTATTTCATCGTCTTTCGGTCCAACTGTTCCTATATAATATTTTATCCAAGTTTGCCCGTTTCCTTTTTCCATATATATTTTCTTAATATTTGGAGAATAAGTATATGTTCCATTGTTATAATGAACTACACCGTGAGGAACACGAATACCACTGTAAAATACAGGTGTTGCTTTACAAGTCATAACTCCTTGTGCATTCACCCACCATGCATTAGGTCCTGGGTTAATCCAATCTCTACCCCACGCTGCCCAAAATTGCGCTCCTCGAGTTCCTGCGTTAAATCCTGGATTTATACCACAGTCAAAATTATTTGCTCCTGTTAACCAAAAGTCATCGCCTTTAGGGTTGTATCCTATCCTAAATCCACCTATTTCACCTGTGTAAGCTGAAAGCCAGTCAGTATCTAATTGAGTAGATGAAATTTTAACAGTTTTTAAACTTCTGATAAAAGCGTCCTGCGCCCAAAGTTTAGAAATAAAAGCATTATGCGTTACTAGGTTATTTATCAACCCATCATCTATCAATATATGCTTAGCTCTAACAGCGTTAGCAGCAATGATTTCTGCAGTGATACTTCCTGCCTTGTGGTGTCCAGTTTCTAAAGTTTGAGTTTTAATTTGTCGACCCTCGATTGAACCATCAACAATTAATTCTGCTGATTTTTTCTTGTATATTTTAGCATTTTTGAAAGTAATATTTGTAAAATTACTCCAATCAGGCTGTTGAAGTCCTAGCCTATACATTGCTACTTCTTCGTTTAACCCATTAATTGTTAAGGTTGTTTTTAGTGGAATTACAGAATTAGAATACTCACCACGTGCTTTTAATCTCGAAGTAATCCACGTCCAATTTCCTGACTTATATTTAACTGCGATAATAAAGTTTAAATCGTGTCTTAATATTCCACTCCATGTTCCTATCCCCTCAATAATAAATTGATCTCCATTATTCAACTTATCTGAAGTGATTTCAGGAGTTATCCAAAGGTCACGGTCTGAAAATGTAACACTTTCTCTAGATTGAACATCTACCAAATTCTCATTACTTGGAGTAATTATTACTCTATCAGAGATGGCTTGAATACTTTCTGGACTAACAGAAAGTATACTAGCAAGGTTTCTTCCGTTAAAAACTTTATTTGAACCAAAATCAATTCCATCAGCACCTATTCTAAGTTGTGAGTGTCTTACAGTATCGTTTAACGTACTACTTACTGTATTTAAAGTTCCTGTAGTTGTTTGTTTCCATGAGTTCAACTCATTTACATTTTGTTCTACGTCCTCTGGTGCTGGTGTCCAGTCAGTAGAAATATTCCCTTTTTCTAATTTAGGTAAACGGATATATATTTTATCTCCGTTGTTAAAATTAGTAGTAGGGGTATAAAATGTAAATTGATACCAGTTGTTAAACTTGTTCACGAAGGTGTGCTTTATTCTTTGCCATTGAGTCGTTATATCAACTTGTTTTTGTCCATTAGTTTCAAAACCAACATTTCTAAACGTTAAATTCCTATTAGCTCTAACCTCTATACTCCATGTCATGGTTTCGTCTTGGAATTGAGTTTTAACTAAATCTGTTAATGTTAGAAAAAAACCCTCATTGCCACTTTTCCCATTTTTAGTTAAAACTAGAGTATCTCCTTCTACTGATTTCTCCCATTTATCCCAACTATAAAATTCTTTATTGTTTAAATTTTTACTATCAGTGATATAGTTTCTACCACCTAAGCTAGTTTGTATGCTTTCTCTAACATTACTAATCTCTCGACTAAAACTGTTAGCTGTTTCTCTTACTTTATTTTCAACTACAGAAGTTGTTGCATAACCTTTCTCGTTAACCCAACTTTCAATGCTACGTCTTGCAGCAGTCAATTGGTTAGCTGTGTTATTTTGAGCCCAAATTTGTAAGTTAGCAGTTCTTACTCCGTCTTGATTCTTGTAGGTCTCTAACGCTGATAGTTGGTTGTTGATACCTCTAGCACTTTCTGTAAACTTGCTACTAAATTCTGTGTTCTTAACAAAACCTTTATTATCAATTATTCTATTGATTTCAGTTCGTTCACGGCTTAATTGATTAGCTGTATCTCTTTGAACCCATTGTTTTAAACTTTCAGTTCGTGTGCCATCTTGATTTTTATAATCTTCTAAAGAACTAATCTTACTTGTTAAGCCATCTACACCTTTTTTGAATTCAGCTTTAACAGCACTCAAACTATCTTCATTTTTCTTCTTAACTGCTGTAAATTCTCTTGTTATGCTAGCTTCAAGTTCAGTAACTTTGCTTGTAGCACCGTTAACAAGTCCTCTAAGTTCTACAACTGTTTCATTATTTGAAATATCCTGCATGTTGTTAACTCGATCAGATAATGCTTGAATTTGCTTTGTTGCTTCAACTCTATTCTTGCTTATCTCTAAGTTTGTAGCTTGGAATTGCCTATTGTAGTTTTCTACAGCGGTTGATACTTGCTCTCTAAACTGATTGATTTTTTCATCAAAGGCTTCACCCATTTTTCGGATTTTTTCTTCGCTACTTAATAAGGCTTTCTCATATCCACCTTTTACATTATCCTCAATAACTTTTGATTTTTCATTAAAGAACCTATCAAACGCTGCGTCCTGTTCGGCAATCAAAGCATTTATTCTAGCAAGCACTGAATCGTTTTGTGCTTGTAGTGATTCTATTTTAGCTGAGGTACTATCGGTAAAACTACTTCTACCGTCTCCCACTTCTATCTCGTGATTTTCTTCAAGGATAACATCCCAAATTACCTTAACTACTTTCGCGTTCTCATTTAATATTCCCAACTCGCTGTAATAAACTTTTAATCTGTCGCATAAATCTATCTGTTCAAGTGCTGGGTTATCAAACACGCCCTCAACTTTTGATAAGTCTTGGTAGTTGATCTTTAAGTTAGTTTTTGGTACACCTACATTATTGTTTTTAATGTAACTTTTAGCTTTACTTCTTAACTGCTCCACCGTTTTTAAGTTTTCATCGCTTGAAAAATCAACTTTTAAAATTCTTCTGTGTGTGAATTTATTTAAGTGGGTGCTATCAAGTAGTATTTCTGGCAATGTTATTAATTGCTCCCTGTTGTTATCATCAGTATATTTTTTAAACGGAAAAACTGAAGTGTAGGTTTCAAGTATCGATTGTTCTTGTTCTAAATCTAACAGGTTTTTACCATAAGCGATTATGGTTGGATTATCAATTCCCATGCTTTTATGAAGTGTAATATTTAAGTTATCGAACTCATACTCGCCACCCCAAACATCAAGAATTGAGCCTGCTTTACCTCCTAATGCGTCACGGGCGTTTTCAATATTTTCAACTTTCCACGTTGTCGAATTTATCGTGCTTATATCAGATTGAACGACGAACTCCTCACGACTATCCAACAAATTATCACGCCATGCTGTTAAGGCACCCATTGCACTAACGCTAGTAAGTGTTATATCCGGTCTGATAGCATTCATAGTAGTTTTAACTTGCGAAATGTGTTGGCAGTAAATTTTAAATTCATTTTGTGTTTTAGTAATCTTTGATACTACAAAATGTTGATTTTTAGTTCTGTATCCAGCATCACTTTTTATATACATTCCCTCTTTGATTTTATCAACATCTTTACCATTTACTGGATAATCAAATTCAAGAATATATATACCGTGTTTTTCTCTACTAACATAGCATTTAGAAGCGTCAGATAATACTGACACCCCCAAATGTTCAAAATTAGTTTCATTTGCTTTATATAAAATAGGATAAGCCATTAAACTAGCGCCTCCCATCTTGGGGTTATTTCAACAACAAATGAGTTATTGTCCCATGAGATTCTGTTATCTCCTATTTCAAGGTGTGGAAATGGATATGTGAACACTTTATCATACTGCGGTTCCTTGTTGTCCCAATGAGCGGACTGCGTTTCACAGTCGATTACAATGTGTCCACTAACTCCTTTCAACCTAAATATTTGAGAATTAATATTCAAATTAATATCTCCTGTTCCTCTTAATTTAATAAGTGGATTGGCTTTTCTTTTTTCTGGGTTTCTTAGTATTTGACCGTTAGAAACTGTTATCTTATTAAGTCCTGTTTTCAAGTATTTAATAGGGTGTAATTTAAAATTTAAGATACATTTCTTCTTACTTGTTAATGTTCCCTCAATTTTAAATGTTTCATAAAAGTACGCTTTATAAAGATACTCACTATCCCAACTTAAGCTAAAATCATACCATTTTGGCTCTACGTTGATAAGGTAATCATTTAATTTATTGATTATGTTTTGGACGTCAGCTTTTTCATCATAGATTTTAAACGGGAAAGTACGTTCAACTACTTTCAACCGTTTATTATCTTTAATTTTCGCACCATTTACACCGTCTATTTCAACTAAATCTACAGTTTGAGAAGAAGATTCCAGTTCTATTTCATCTACTAATCTTAATCCTAACTCTTTTGTATTCAGTTGATTGTAAGTAATATATTTAGTTATCATAGTCTGTCTTTCTCCTCCTTAATTAAGAATTTTATTTGCTCATATAATTTACGAACATCTTCTTCAGAATTTGTGCTTAAATTCTCTATGTGAAGCAACGCTCCAAAGTTGCTTGTTTTGTTGTTAGTAACGTTGTTACTACTTCCACCTGCTGTTGCAAATGATGGAACACCTTTAAAACTTAACATGTTCTCAGGTACAAAGTTAGGTTTAAACTTATCAATTGCACGTTGATAAGCGCTGAACGCTTTATCTAATACTGGCATGTTTTTAACCATACCTTGAGCAACCCCTCCTGTTAAGTGGCGACCTGTTTTTTTATCAGTAAGCCTTGATGGTGAGTGGATTTGTGCCTTAGCTCTCAACGCTCTGTCAACCTCGTTAATAATTGCATTAGCTGCAGCAGTAACCGCACCTAACGCTGAGTACATACCTTGCGCAACTCCATTACTTACCTGTGCTCCCACATTGTAAGCAACTGGCACTATACTTTGACCTACGCTTTGAACAGTATTTTTGATACTTTCCATAGCTGAACGAACGTTACCCTCGTTACTTCTTAAGCCGTCAGCAATATTTCTTCCTGCTTCTTCACCTGCTCTACGTCCCTCTTGTGCCATTTGTGAGGCTGTTTGTTGAAGTGTAGACACAAATTGTTGGCATGTGCTTTGAATAGACCCTAAAGCACTATTCATAGCTGAAGAAATGGCACCAGCTAACCCGTTCATTGCTCCACTAATGCTTGCAACCATACCAGATACTGTCGCTCCTACTGATGAAATCGAAGTACCTATCTGATTAATCTGACCTGCTACGCTAGTTGCTGTACTTCCTACTTGTGATAATGCACTAGTTAAGCCACTAACTACACCAGTTAACGCTCCAATTGAAGCTGAAGTTGTACCAAAACTTACTGCTAGTGATGAAAGAACAACACCGAATGCACTAATTGATACAGTAACAGAACCTACTGCTGTTCCAATACTTGTTATTTGACTATTGAAAGCACTGATTGAACCACTGGCAGTCATAAGTCCAGCTAGTGATGTAGTAATGTTAGTACTGAATAATTGAACGGCTGTTGAAGTTGTTATCAAGATAGGTGGTAAGGCGTTTAATGAAGTAGTTAAGCTTGTAATCAACGTTGGTAATGCAGTAAATGCTCCTTGAACAGAAGTTGCTGCTTGACCTAACATTGATAATCCACTTGCCATTGTTTGCATACCAGCTCCAGCCGTTGTCATTTCTCCAGCGTGAGCCGTTATTGCACCTACTCCAGTTGCCGTTGCTGTTAATGTAGCAACTAAATCTCCTAAGCTTAAATCAACAAGAGTTTTCACCCCTTCCGCAAATAATCTGAATCCGTTACCTGCTTTTTCTGCTGATTCTCCAATACTTTGAATAACATTTGCCACTCCATCAAGTACTGTTCTTATTGAATTACCAATTGAATCAATAACTTCTTTAATTCCATCACATACAGTTTTAACTGCATTTCCGAATTTTTCAAAGGCTGTTCCAACACCCTCTAATACTGATTTTATTGAATTACCTACTGATTCAATCACGGAACCTACACCCTCAAGAGCTGACTTAATAGCATTACCAACTGAATCAATAATGCTTGCTACTCCTTGTAAGGCTGATTGAATAGCAGTACCAACTGAAGTAATTACAGTACCAACTCCCTCAAGAGCCAGTCTTACTCCGTTCCCAAAACCAGTAAAGGCTGAACCTAATCCCTCAAGCACAGACTTAATGGCAGTACCTACAGATTGAATAACCGTTCCAATTCCCTCGAATACTAACCTAATTCCATTACCAACGCTTTGAATAGCTGTTCCAACCGATTGAATAACGCTACCTAATGAAACTAAAACGGCTGATAAGCCAGTACCTAATGCAAGAATAACTTGTGACACGGCACTTCCTAAGGCTTGAAATACCTTAGCAACTCCATCTCCTTGAGTTCCTAAAAGTGCAAGTCCAGCACACACCATAAGAATAGCTCCACCCAATGCAAGCCACGTTGGTGGAGGAACCATTGCAATGGCACTTCCTAATCCTTTAAAAGCAATAGCAAGTCCAGTTCCTATCCCTTGTGCAGCAGTTGAAATTCCAGTACCTAAAGCAGTTAGAACGGACGGAACACCGCTCAATGCTGTTTTGATACCCTCACCAATTCCCTTAGCTGCAGTACTTATTCCTTTTCCTGCTGATTCTATCACCTTTCCTAAACTCTCTATTATTTGAGATACAGTACTTTTAGTTTCTTTAGTTTTTTTCGTTACTTCGTCTAGTGATTCAGTAGCGTTTTTCTTGAATAATTTAAACGGGTTTAACCCCTTAATTAAATCAAGTCCTTTAGTTGCCAACTTGATGGCTTTTAATGAACCTACAATTCCTAACAATGAATAAGCAATGGCACTAATCACACTAGGTGGGAGTGAAGCTATTAATTTAGCAAACCCACTAACCACCTTAGCTACTACGTTCACGATTAAACCTAATGCATGTGCAAAGGTGCTAATTGCTCCACTATTTGCCAAAGCTGTAACAAGGTTAGTTACTGCCTTTTGAATGTTTTTAAAGGCACTTAAAACGGCACTTATCGCTCCGCTATCATTCAACCCTTTCCATAGTTCCTTAGCTACTGTAACAACATTTTTAATTGAAGTAGCTATTCCATTAACTACTCCATCAATATCAATACTTTCTAAGAAACTACCTAACTTTTCAGCAAAGTTTTTAAAGTCGATTTTTTCTAGTGCTTCAGTAATTCCAGTAATTGCCTTAATTCCGAACTTGTTTACTTGTTCAAATGCTGGCTGTAACCTATTAGCTAAACTTTCTTTCGCTCCATCAATGGCTTGGTCTATTGTTTTAAACTCGGTCGCCATCTTAGAAAAGCTATCGTTGTTACCTACCTTTTTAATAGCGTTGAAAAAATCTTCTGTTTTGATTTTACCGTCTTGAACACCTTTAACAAGTTCTTCAAGAGACATTCCCATTTCCTTGGCAATCGCCGCCATACCTGCTGGGGTTTGCTCCATCATCAATTTAAAGTCCTGCCATGCTACTTTTGGCTTCGCCGCCATCTGAGTAGCTTGGGTGCTTAAAGTCTTCATGGCTTGCTTAGGATTTTCTGCCGCTGCTGCTAACCCACCAAAACCAGTTACAAGTTTATCAGTTTCTTTTATCCCTACTGCTGCTAACTGCGAATAGGTTTGTGCCATATCTGACGCACTGTAAATAGTTTTGGTGGCATAATCTTGCATAACGCCCTTAGCTTGTGCGATTTCTTCCTTAGACTTACCAATCATTGACATGTTGCCTTCAAAAGTTTTCCACGCTTTAGTTGAACTGTTTAATTCAGTTACCATCCCACGTATTCCGTTAGAAATACCACTAATACCTGCACTTATACCAGCACTTACTAGGTTTGCTCCTAACACACTTTTAAATACTGAACCTGCCTTAGTTCCAGCACTTTCAAGACCGTTTAAGGCACTTTTTAACCGTCCTATTCCAGAGGTGGCGCCTTTCTCGTTCAAGTCAACATCTATTTTAACTTTACCTTCTGCCATATATTAACCTCCTTTCTTTTAAATCAATCATTGATAGGAAGTTCATATTGACGTTGTAGTTTTTTCATGTGTTCTTTATATTCAGAACTATCATGTTTTGATGGTTTGTAAGACCTAATCTTTACAACTTCCATAAATTTAGTATTATCTGGAAGTCCATTTAATAAGGCATTAAACTTTCTCCAATGCAATTTACCTTGCATTTCAATTAAATCAATATTATACGCTTGTAAAAAAGAAGCAAAAATATAGTCTGAGTCGTATTTCAAACTATATAATTGCTCCTGTTCTTCTTCTATTTCCTTAACTGGCATAGGGTTTCCAGCTAAATCATATTCTACTGAATTAAATTCCTCATTCTTGATATGCTCTTTTATTACCTCGTCTAAAAATAAAACTACGTCCTCTATTGAGTATTTCTCAAATGATTCACCTGTTAACATTAATAAGGCAAAGTGTGGTTTCTGATAATCTTCAAGATCACTAGAATTAAGCATATCAAACAACCTAATTACATTATCAAAGCTAAGATTAAGCTTATAAACTTCACTACCAACGATTAATTCATCTTCTAATTTGTAAGCTAAATTAAGCATGGTTGATATTTAGATACTTAATCAGCTTATCTGGAGAATAACTGCTTCCTAATTCTTGAGTTATCCCAAATAGCGTTTGAAATACCGCTAGTAACGTTGGCATACAAGATTTGTTATAAAGATTATAAACTTTCTCAAAAGTTTCTTCATCGAATAACTCAACCCATAATTCTTTAGCTAAATCATAGATTAATTTAATATCTTCTGTTGTTCCTTTTAGTTCTCCAAGCTTATCTTTAACTACACCTGCTTTTTCTTCCACGTTTGCTAGTTTTAGAATATTTTCATCACTAGTTACAAACTTTAATTCAAATTCTCCAAAATCAACTGGAATTACATTTTCAAATTTCTTAATTACTACCATGCTTATATATCCTCCTAAATTATGCTACTGCTGTTTGTTTTGGCAATGTTGTCCATTTAATCGTACATTCAAAGTTTTCAAAGTCACTTGCGTCACCATCTCCAGCTTTAATCTTAGAAACAATTGCTACTGCTTCCCACGCTGTCTTACCATCTGAAGATACAACCTTGAACCATACTTTTCTATCGTCACCAACTTTATATCTAAGGTCAGCGATTAGTTTTTGTGCGTCATCTTCTACATCGAAGTTCCCCTCAAATGAGAAACCAGCTTTAACTGATTTTACAGTTTCTTCTGGTGTACCATCACCGTCATACCACGCTACGTCGTCAGTATCTTCATCTGTTTCATCGTTAACAGTTTTAATATATTTTGCTAACAGTTTGTACTGTTCTTTTGTTGGTGCTGTTGTAGCGTTCGCCTTATCAAAAGGTGCTACAAAATGTTTTCTCAATGCGTTTTTTTGTCTAGCCATTTAATAAATCTCCTTCAATTTCAATTTTTGATACTATACGTAAAGTATAGATAAAATAATCTTGCTCATCACGTCCATTAACTGCAGGCTTTCCAACCTCTAGTCCTAAGAAGCGATAAGTATTATTTGCACTAGGTAATTGTAAATTAAATTCAGATAGTGCGGTGTGGATAGTCCACAAGATAGAGTTAGCTTTTTGGTTATCCATGCATTTTATGGCAATTTCAAAAGGTAAACTAATTTCTTGTGTTCCATCCATAAATAACCGCTCTACCTTACCACCTGCAATTAAATTAACTACTAAATCATCTGATTCAATGAAATAATCTAATCTAGCTACTAATGGTAAATTTAAAGAATTAATATAATCACAAAGTACGTCTTGAAAATCAATGTTATTAATCATCTTATTCCTAATCCTTTCTTAGCTACTTCTTCCCAATTTTTCATGTTGTTGTTTGAAGCTTTTTCAGTCCATTTGCTACCAGTATCAGGTGTTGTATATTTTTTAAATCTAACTATTCCATTTGTTCCAAAAAACTGTGCTCTAGCATATACTGTATTCCATGATACTGAACCGTTATTAGCTTTTCCAGTTCCTCTTAAAATATCTTCACCATCACTTGGCACATAGTTTTCACTGTCTAGCAATACTTGGTCAGCAACTTCTATTCTAGCTTTCTTAACGTTCCCTGGTCCGAATTTTCGCTCCATAGGTGATAAATCGTAAGATACTTTTAGTGACATCTAAATCACCGTTAACTCATAAGAGAATACTTTATTTCCTAAATAATTAGTTTCAAAACTAATTACCTTGTATTCTCCGTGTTGGTCTGTGATTTTAGCTTGTAACCAACTATCATTAACAACAACATTGTTAAATTTAGGATAAATAAATAAAGTTCCCGATTTGTTCCTTGTGATATTTGTTAAGTTTTGTGTGTTTGTAGTCTTATCTAAAGAACTTCTATCAAATCGAACGAATTTTATTTCAAACGGTTCTTTAAAAGTGACCTTCCCCCATTTATCTTTTTCACCTGCCAAACTTACAGTTACAGTATCGGTTAAAAGGCGCTTATCTATCATAGCAAACACCTCTATAACCGAACCCAACGCTTTTAAGTAAGTTCATAGTGTCTAACGCTAAATTATACTTACTAGCTTCAATTTTAGCTGGACTAGTTCCACTACCACCATAATTAATAGTGGTTCTTCCAATACTCAAACTACCTAATGAATGCTTATCTTCAGCAGTAAGTATTCCAGTTTCATTTAAGTAACGTATTTGATTAGCAATAGCAAGCTTTACAGCTTTCTTACGTGGTGGGAAATCATCTTCTAAATTATTATTTTGATAAAAGTAATTTGTATATAAATCTACAGCCATTTCTGCCTTTACTTTTAATTCTGAAAATTCTTCAATTTCTGCAAAACCTAATTCTTTATATTCTTCTAAAGTTAAATAACTCATTTTTAACCTCCTAAAAAGAGGCTGAATTATTCAACCTCTTTAGCTTTTTTTTCTTCTACAACTGGTGCTTCTTCCTTAACTTCTTCTGGTTCTTTTACCTCTGTTAAGGCTCCCTCACCTAATGTACTGATAATTTCTTTCGCTCTAACTTCTGTAATATCAAGTTCAGTTCCTTTTTTCACTCGTTCATAAGTATTTTTATCTGTAAAATCTACGTTTACTAAGTATTTAACCATTGTTATTACCTCCTATTATGCTAACGGTGTAGCGCTTGTTACTTTAATAATTGCTTTCTTGTTATCATCAAGAACGAATGTACCACCTTTAGCAGCAGCTTGAAGTTTAACACCGTCAAATTCTTGTGCTTCTACTGTTCTAGCAGTTTCAATTCCGATGAATGGAATTACAATTCCATCTGGTGAGAAGATTGCAACAACATTATTTTCAAAATATTGTTCTGCCACTTCATTTAATTCTACGTTTTTATATTTTAATAATCCATTTGTATCGATACTTACATTTGAACCTTTTGATTTGTTGTTTGAAGCCATATCTACAATTGCATTATAAACTTGCGCTCTTAAGTAACATTTGATTGGTGCGTTAATTTCAGAGTTAACTACATAAACATTTATCTCGTTAAATAACTTCTTAAGACTAGCTTCAGTAAGATCAGCTAATTGTTTAGTTTCCCCAGCATTATCTGATAAGAATTTCCCTACACGTTTATTAACTTTTCTTGTTTGTGCTTCAGAATGTAATCTTAAACGGTCTGCTACTGCTGCGTTTAAATCGTTGTTAACTGTGTAACGGTCGATTCCCTCGTGGATAGTTAGCGTGTAATCATAGTTTACTTCTGTATCTGTATAGATTACTTCTTTTAATTCACCAAAACGGCTTCCAGCTTCTGTTCCTGTTCCAAAAGCTTTGTTTGCGTCCGTGTCATAAGTACCTACTACTACTGGTGTAGAGTTAGTTTTAACTAAGAAAGCCTTAGAATTAAATTGTACTCCATCTAATGTTTGAATTGGAGCTAATACTCCTGCAAATGCTTTTTGTACACCGAAAATTGTAGAAAGCATTTGTCTATATTGTGGTGCGTATTGACGCACTGGTAAATTATTATTGCTTGTTGTCATATTTTAAAATTCCTTTCTTTACTGTTTATATTGGTCTATAATTGCTTGGAACGGGTCAACACCTGCTGTTCCATTTCCGTTAGGGTTGCCACCAACTGTGATTTGTGGTGTAGTTGCTTGTTGTTCCTGTTCAAATAAGAAAGGCTTGCTTTCTTTTAATGAATTAACCACATCATCAAGTTTAGGCTTCCCGTCTTCTCCTAACTCAACCTTATCTACATCGATAAGTTTCATTAGAACATCGCTATCGTGTGCCTTAACATCTTTAAGTGCCAAAGCAATAGCATTTGTTTTATTAATTTGTGCCAACTTATTATCACTATCTACTTTGAATTGGTTGTATTCTTCCTGTAATTTCTCTAAAGCCTGTTTAACTTCTGAATTAGCATCATTACTTTTTGTTAACTCTTCAAGTTTAGTGTTTTGTGATTCAAGTTGTGCTTTTAATGTGTCATTCTCAGCAGTTAGTTCTAACTTCACTTGTTGTTTCGCTTTCTCTAAACCTGCACCGTACGCTTGCATAATTTTATCAATTGCGTCCTTATCTGTTACTCCTGCTTCGATTAACATATCTCGTTTTAAGCTCATAATTTAAGCTCCTTTCGTTTTACGTCCTGTAGACTTTATTTATTTAGCACTGTGACACCGTGCAAGGCATAAAAAAATAAGCCTTTTAACGTCATACTTAGGACGAATGATTAGTATTTTCTGATAACAACTGGATTCTTTTCTATAAGGTTCTTTCTACCAGCCTTTAAAGTTTTTTCTCTTAACTTTAATTTAGCTTGTAGTTCGTTATCTTGTAATTCTTTAGCTAATCTTTGCTTATCTTTATTTATTTTTATTTCACGGTCAAAAGCTTTTAACCTTGCTTTATCTAAAGCGTTTTGTTTTGCTTGTTCCTCGGTTAGATTCTCCAAATACTCTGGTAATTCTGGCTTGTAATTCACACCAACAACAAAAGGTGTCAGATAGTGTCCGCAGTTGATTCCTAAACAACCTCCTGGACTTCCATAACCATAGTCTGGCAAACTTAACACCCTTTCGCCATTAATTGTTCGTGCTACTCCTTTAGTTACTATTTGATGTTGTAACGGTGCACATAATTCTCTAGCACTAGACTTAGCACTATAATAAAAGGTGTCTATTCCTAAATCATCCGCTGGTCTTTCCCGCATTTCTCTATATACTCTGAAAGTAGTTGTTCTAATTACTGTTTGTGCATATCGCTCTACAGTCCACGTCCTACCTCCACTATCTTTAAATGCTGTGAACCCTCGTTGGTACATACTCATAACGGCTTCAGATAGTGCTTTTTCGTGAGTTTTCGTTCCACTTACTGCACTAGCTACTGCCTTTTCTAATGTATGCTTATAATTATTTTGTAGTGATCTTGGTAATGTAGTATTAATTAAATTATTAACCTCAAACATTGTTTGCTTAGCTAGTGAATCTAAACTATCTTGAACTAAATAATTAGGTTGTGCGTTAGTCTTTAAAGCCTGTGCCAATTGTTGGTGGCTGTCTTGATAAATTTTATAACCCTCATTAGCAATTACATCACGGAATACATCTTCAGCAACTCCACTATATTTAGCTATAAGCTTTACATTTTCTTCTGTGATTAAATGCATATCGTTTAACTTCTCTAACTGCCATATATAAGGGTTATCTATTAAATCAGCCGTTCCACGTTGTTTTAATCTTCTGACTATGTTCTTCATCATTTCCATGGATAATTCATGATATAACCCCTCTACTTCTTTTGACTTTATCCAATAATTACCATCATTATTCTTTATCTCCATAGATTACCTCATCCGTTTCATCTAGGTTAGGTTGTACTTCTTCGTTGATTTCATTTAACATCTTAGTAGCTTCTTCATCAGTCACCCCTAACACTTTAGAAATGGCATATTGTTTACTAACAATTCCACTTGCTAAGGCTTTGACCCAATAATCAAGTTCTGCGTTTCTATCAGTAAACACTCCATCATCTAGGTTAACAGAAATATCTTCTAGCTTAGGTATTTCACCGCTGTAAATTCCGTGTGCCTTACCTAATTCACAAATAGATACTACAAGTTCTTTGATTGAATGTTCAACTAACGACACAATACTATTTCTTAATTGGAATGTATCTGAATTTTCACTAACAACTTCTGTTGCTGTTTTCATCGTTTTACCATCAAAACTAAACATTCCACCACTAACCCCTACTTGCATTTCAAACATTGCTAATCCTTTGTTAATAGCTTTGATATAATCATCAGCTCTGATTGGTGTAGTTAAATCAACGATTTTACTTTCATCAAGTCCTCCACCAATTTGAACATAAACATTTTGATCTGTTTCAAATCTTCGTCTTGTTGTAAATTCAGTTCCTGTCATAACAGTCATAGTTGTTAATCCTTCTGGAACGGCAACTCTACGCTGTCCCATCTTAATTTCCCACATAAACTCATCATAAGTTCTATTAATGAAATCAATTGTTGTTTTCGCATTATCGAATATCGATAACCCCAACGGACTATTAATATCTTTGTTGTTCATTCCTGGAGTTTTCAAGTAAGTAAATAACGGTCTACTTAATCCCTTAATAACTATACTTTCTTCTAAGTCTTCATATAGTTCACTCAATAATACTTGACTACCAATTGTGCTTGAATTATTTGACTTGTAAAGCTCATTTGTAATTGTTAAATCTTCATCGTTCCACTCGTGGAACTCAACTAATGTATAATATATATTTGTTTTACCTTGACTTTTTACAGTCTTAGTTATGATTGCTGCACTGCTTACATCTTGCATGTTGCTTTGTAATGGTAAAAAAACTGGTGCTTGAATAAATGCTACCTTAATTGTCTTCCCATCAAAATATGGTCTCATTGCCATTCCACCCAAAGCCAAACAACTTTCAAGATATCTTTCAAAGTTTTTGTTAAATCTATCATTTAACAAAACATCGTTAACAAACTGATTAATTGTTTCATTATCAACTGTTATTTCAGCTTGTTCGTTATAGACTAACCCTGCTATCTTCTTACAAGCTGTTCTAGCAAGTGGCAAATGATTAAATTTCCTTGTGCGCTGTTCTCCATCCGTGTTAAGGTAGGTAACATCGCTAAACTTACTCTGGAAGTATGTTAAATTGTTCTTTATTCGGTTGTATTCTTCAGAAGATACAACTATCTTCGGATGGTCTAATATACTTGTTAAACTACCTTGCATGGTGTACTTGCTCCTTTTAAATAAATTCTTAATAATCTGTATAAGCCCCATTCTTGTTACTCCTATACTTTTAATCCTAATAGTTTTGAGTTATCTAAAACAAAATACTTAAATTCATCGACGGTGTGGTCGTCCTCTTTAATTACTTTTGGTTCGGGTGTTTTAATCGTCTTTTCATCATATCTGTACATTTTGTGTTCTTCAATGAATATCTTGTTATTTTCGTGATCTAAATAAAAAAACCTACCTTGTGCAAGTAAGCTTGTTACCATATCAATCATGGTCTGATTCTTTTTCTTTGCCACAGGTACCCACCTAATTCCAAAATCTTTATAGTATTGGTTTCTTAACGCTCCCTCAGCACTATCTATTGTTAACCTGATAATAGGTACATTGTATCTCTCCTGTACTCCAGTAATGAAATCATTAATCATTACTGTTAAATCACTAGGCGCAGCTTTAACACTTCTACCTGCTGGAGAATAATAAAAAGTATCTAATAAGATTACATTTCCTTTAGCAGTAATACCGTAAGCACCGCAAGCCGTGGCGCTTTGTTGGTGCCCTGTATCTAGCGCATAAGATATTCCTATAATTTTATCATCTGTTGGCAACTCCTGTAACGGGTGAAAACAAGCCATGTTATAAACGTTATTACCTAATCCAACTGGCTCTCCTAAATAAATGTAGCGATAATAATCAAAGTCATTTTCTTTAATGCGATTAATATCAGCTAACATTTGCTCTGTAACAAAACCTAATTCATCATTCAAATAGCTTGATTCATGAACCAAATAACTTTCGTTAGTTTTCATTAGTTCGCTCCACTCATTAATCCAGATATAAGGATTTCTAGGTGGATTATAGCTCCAGAAGAATTGCACAAAAGGTATTAATCTGTGTTTTTGTCGCATAAATGTAATGTTTGTTTGGTCGAATTCCTCCTGGCTTTCAAACTCGGCGGCTTCTTCATACCACACTGCAATAATATTATTAATATCATTTGATTTTAACTTTTGGAAGTCATCCGCCCCGTAGAAATAAAAACTTGATCCTGTTAAAGTATGAGTTATTTTAAAAGGAGATACTGTACTTTTAAATGAATTGCTTAAGCCGTACATATTTATAGCCCAATTTATCTTATTAAAGACACTATCACGAATTGTATTTGCTACTTTCCTGATTACTACAGCATTAGCTTTCTCTCCTTTAGCTATCAATTTAACCATATCATTAACCAATTTTAAAGCTATAACTGAAGATTTAAAGCTGTTCCTGCCGCCTTTTAATACGTTGTAAGGCACTTTAGAAAGCCACACAGGTTTAAAATGTAGATTCACATTCTTCTGAACATCAAAATTACTCATCATTCCACCTATCAACAATTATGATGCTTTCAGTAGCAGTTGAGCTTTTTTCTTCTCTTGCTTGGTGAATTTTATTTAGGATATCTGCAGCTTTTATTCTATCTTTCGCACTAACATCAATATAGGTTGTCTCCTGGAAACCTTGACCCCGTCCTATAAGTATTTCCTCTGTTTGTTCGCCTCTCATTACTGAGGTTAAATACTGAATAACCTCTTGCTGCGTTGCTGTCTTCTTAGATTCAATCTCTTTCATCCGCTCATCGATGTAAGATTTTATTCCTACATTTTCCAACAATTTGTGACTTTGAGATTTTGCATAATTTACGCTGTATCCTACTTTAATTGCTGATTGCATCGCATTTCCGCTTAAGATGTACTCATCAGCAAATTCTTTTTGTTTAGTTGTCAATTTCGCCAATTTTCCACCTCCGTTCAGGCAAAATAAAAAGACAGTCGTTAAACTGTCTAGGAAGTTTTTATGATAGGTGATTTTAGGTAGAGATTTAATACTATGAAAAAAAAAAATAAAAAGTTTGCTGTACACGTCTGCTTATAAAAAATCTAACTAATAACAATCTCTAGGAGTCCTCTACCTAAAATCTTATATTACTATTATATCACTTACCTACTTACTTTTGTTTATCTCTTTTTACTTTGTTTTATCTTTTTTTACTTTTTGAAACAACTTATCAATTTTAACTGCTTTTAAAGCTTCAGAATGTTTTCTATTTCTCGTATTAGCTTCAATTTTTAATAAATGATCAATTTCTAACCAATCTTTGCAATCAAAGTATCGATATTGTAATAATAATCTATATTGTAAATCTTCAACGTTTTTAATGCAGTCAAATATTTCTCTTTCTGTCTTAACAAGCTCTACAGTATTGTCAACAATTTCACGTTCTAAATTATCGATCTCATAAATTAAATTATCCCAACTATATTTGTTACCACCTTTGATTTGTTCTTTTGCATAATCAATAGGTTTAATATTATGTTTTAACATAGATCTTCTATCTTTAATTTTCTCTTCATTAGAAGCTATTAATCGTTTAATGTACCATAATTTTGATAAAAATTTCTTTTTCTGATTTGTTTGTCTTTCTTGTCTATTTAATACCATTACTTCCTCCTGTTAATATATCTCTTTGTCGTGACTACCATAATCACTATTACAAAAATTAGTGAAATACTAAAAAATATACCTATGATGTAAAGTAGAATGTCGATTATATAGGTTGATTTTAAATCCATTTTTTTACCCCCTTATCATTCCTTTTAAAAACACTATATCTGGCGTATTAATATTTCTAAATATTAAAATTCCTATTCCAATGATAATTATTGTTATTAATGCTGTTCCCATCAATTTAAGGTTTTTTCTTGAAATTATTTCCTCTTGCCCAAAAATAACCACTAACATTAAACCTATTATCACAATAAAAAATAATATTTCTAATATCGTATTACAAGTATCATATATAACATACTGTTTTTTTAATCCTTCATATATTTCTGGTGCTTTATCTATACTTAAATTTAATTTTTCAACAATGTTTTTCATTAATTCATCCATACTCTTTTACCTCTTACTTAATTCTATTCTTGCTTTTAAACAGATTCACTTCTTTCTCGATGCTTTTAAGAAGCACGGTTTCTTCTTCAATATCTGTTTCATTTTTCACATCGGATCTCTTAAGATATTCTTGTAATGCATGTTTTATAATTTGAGCATCTTTATATTTTAACGTTAAATATATTCTGTTAGTCATTCTAGTTCTCCTACTTTACTACTTCAGTCTTTTAGCTATCTCTTCAATTACATTTACAGTCACACTATTACCGGCTTGTTTATACAGTTGACTATTGCTGTTAACCTCTTGTGCTTTATCAAACAATTCATCTGGGAAACCTTGTAATCTCCAACACTCTTTAGGTGTCAATTTTCTTATTTTATAATCTGATAATACGACACCTTGTTTATTCGCTTCTTTAATCAGTACCCCATGTCTATCTTGTGTTGTTAATGTAAACATATGTTCGCCATTTTCCTTAAATCTCCTACCGTTTTGTCTTTTCTCCACTCTATCAGGAGTAAGTACTGGTACTGCTACTTGTTTCGGTGCTTTATAATCAGTAGCTAATAACGCTCCAACGATACCGTTTTTATCATGAACAACAGTTCTTGTCCCTTGACAACTACCGTTAGGGTTTTTAGTATTCCCAATAATGCTTATTTTCGGTTCATAATCAAGATCTTTGTTTTCTCCTCTGATAGGAAATACTCTGTAGGTACATTCTCCTCTAAGATGTCCAACAATGAAGACACGTTCCCTATTCTGTGGGACTCCGAAATTTTTGCTGTTAAGCACTTGCCACTCGACATCATACCCCAGTTCATCCAAGATTTTAAGTATTCTAGTGAATGTTTTCCCTTTGTCGTGTGATAGTAAGTTTCTAACGTTCTCAAGCAATAAATAGCGTGGTTTGATTTCTTTGGTTGCTCTAGCAATTTCATAGAATAAAGTTCCTCTAGTGTCCTCAAATCCCAGTTGCTTTCCTGCAATTGAAAAGGCTTGACATGGGAATCCTCCGCAAATAACATCAACCTTTCCTCTAAGTTTTCTAAATTCTTCATTAGTCACCTCTTTTATATCATGATATTCTATTTCATTTTCTGTGTTGTGCATTGCTTTATAACTTAATCTTGCAAATTTATCTATTTCACAAAATCCTACACATTTATGCCCGGCTCTTTCCATTCCTAAACGAAAGCCACCTATCCCGGCAAACAAGTCTAAAAAATTCATAATTTATCTCCTATTCTCAAATGTAAGACAAATCCTACAGATTGCCCACACAAATGTTATTACATATCCATCCTCTGTAGTAAACTTAGTATTACACATTATCATTATGAAACCAAATAACAGTATGATTCCAAACCATTCAAAAACATATCTAAGCATTGTATATCTCCTTATATTGTTTAAGTAATTGTAATTCTCTAATTCTCTGTTTCTGATCCTGGATAGTCCTTTCTTTGACTATATTGTCATTAGAAAGCTCCTCAATTGTGTTGCTCGATACATACACCCCCAACATCAATCCCGCTGTAAACATTGCTAACAACATTGAAAGTGTGATTAATATGATCTCTATGTTATTCCATATCTTTTTAACCATCTCTTATCCTCCTATTCCGTTTAATTCTGCTATTTTCTTAGTTTGTTCAGCTTGTTCATCATAAAGTTTCAAAAGCTTTTGTTCTAATTTATGATTTTCCATTTTCAATTCTTTGTTTTCCTTTTCAAAGTTAAGATGGAAAATTTCTGTTAATAGCAAACCTATTAATACTCCTAAAAAAATGAATAATATATTTTCTGGATTTTTTAACATTTCTACTTACCTTCTTTAACTTTTCTAATTCTAGCTTTCAAGCTTTGTAATATTTCCTCTTGAACATCCGCCTTACTATCTAAGGCCCTCATTACATCTTCATCTCTTGTATCTTGTGTGACTAAGTGATGAATAATTACCTTTTCTTTTTGGCCTTGTCTATGTAATCGCTTGTTGGCCTGTTGATAATGTTCTAAATTCCAAGTTAAACCGAACCAACACACATGATTTCCACCTTCTTGCAAATTAAGACCATATGCAGCACTTGCTGGATGTGTCAATAGAATATCTATTTTTCTTGCGTTCCAATCATCTTCATCTTGTGTAGTTTTTAATTCTCTAACTACTAAATTACTTTTTTCTAAAGCTTTCTTAATTCTTTCTTTGTCGTGTTGAAAGTTGTAAAATACCAAAAGACTTCGCCCTTGTAAACTTTCTACTAACTCAAGAAATGAATCTATTTTTGCATTATGCACTTCTGTGTAAATTCCTGAATTATCATATACCGCACCATTACTTATTTGTAATAGTTTATTTGATAATGCGGCTGCATTTACTGCTGTTATATCCTCTTCTGCTTCTTCTAGCTCCAGGACAAAATCACGTTCCATTTTGTCATAGTCTTTTCTTGCTTTATCATTTAACACAACAGGTATTTCATTGTAAGATAAATCGGGAAGTTCTAAATAGTCCTCCGATTTCATGCTTATACAGATATCGGATATTTTATTTATGATGTGATCATAAACTCCTTCTTTTACTTTATAATCAAAAATTTGACTTCTATTTCTCTTATTCGGCTCCATATATCTATTTCTAAAATGTGTGATATATTTCTCTAATCTCTCTCCTTGATCAAGTAAATATATTTGGGCCCACAAGTCCTCCACACCATTTGGGCTCGGAGTTCCTGTTAACTCAATCAACCTATTAATTTTAGGAAGTACCATTTTCAAAGCTTTAAATCTCTTACTTTGACTATTTTTAAAACTGCTACTTTCATCAATTACAACAGTATCGAAATACCAATCATTTCTTAGATAATCGACTAACCAGGAAATATTTTCACGGTTGATAATATATAAATCTGCATTTACACTTAAAGCTTTAATTCTCTTTTGCTGACTTCCCAACACTAAACTTACTCTAAAATCTTTTGTGTGATTCCATTTATCTTTTTCTTTCGACCATGTTCCCTCGGCCACTTTTTTCGGTGCAATAATCAACACTTTATTAACTTGAAATCTATTGTATTTTAACTCCTTAATTGCTGTTAATGTTGATACTGTCTTCCCTAATCCCATATCAAGAAATAGTCCACATTTGGGAACATTGATCACATGATTAATTGCTGTTAATTGATACTTATGTGGAATAAACTCTCTCACGATATCAACTCCTCTACTAACTTATCTACCCCTTCTTTATTTTTTACTTTATAAACTTTTTGGCCCAACCGATTAAAATCTCTCTCTACTAATTTTTGCCTTGCTGAATATCGGCCACCAATAGGCCTTTTTAATTCTACAAAAGCCACAGGTTTATTTTTTAAAATAATAATTCTATCTGGCACTCCTGAATATCCTGGAGACTCAAATTTTAAACACAGGCCTTTTTTATCTTTAATTTTTTTTACTAAATATTTTTCAATTTGCTTTTCTGATATTTCCATTTGTCAAAATCATCTCTCAATTTTAAAATTTTTAATTTGTAACTTGTAACTTTATTTTCCCTATATAGTATATAAAACATAGATATTATAGATATTATAGATATTATAGATTTATATAATCCTATATTTTCTATAATTCCTTTATTTTTATAATATATATAGGTTTTAAAGTTACAAATTAATATATAAAATACTTATTAGAGTTATTATATCAACGTTTATAAGGTGTAACTTTAGGTGTAACTTTCCACTTTTAAAGTTACACCAGGTTGGTTAAACCTTTGATATAACAAGGTTTTATAATTTCCCAAAGTTACACTAAAGTTACATTTTGATTTTTGATTTGTAACTTTCTTTCTCCAAAGTTACACCCAAAGTTACACCCTTTTAAATCCTTTTTGCGGGCCGTAATTTCCAAAACGTGTTGCTTTTTCATCCTTAACCCACCCAACAATATTACTAATTATTTGATTTATTTCTTTTGCATCAGTTCTCTTCATAAATCGTAAATCACCTTTTAAGCACTCCTCATATACTTCTACAGCACACACTTTTTGCCTAAATACCATTTTAGCTCCTTTATCAAAATCGCCTGCTAAAATGTTTTTCCTTGTACCAGCATCAAGAGAATACCAGTTTTCGGTAATAGGTTTATCAAGGTAATCACGAATTAAACCTTCTTTTGCGTTTGATTCTTTATGGTGTTCACGTGCAATATTGGCCAACTCTTCGGCCTCCTTGCTAAGTTGCAAGCTTTCACCCATTAGAAATAATGCGTAAGCCTCGGCCCACACCTGGTCAACATCTTTTGGTAAATCATCCCAAACGCTTTTTTTAATTTCACCTACACAAATATCAATAGGCCAAAAACGTCTATTTCCGGTTGGATCTTTTAAAAATTCATCATCGTTTGATGTTCCATAGAAAACACATCTTCTAGGATATTTGCTTGTACGTCTTCCGTAAGCTTCCCTATATATATCTTCTCTTTTACTCAAGAATTGCTTGATTGCATTCGTATCATGCCTATTCATTGCGGTAAGTTCTCCTACCTCTACAATCCAGCTCCCCTGGATAAGTTCAGAAGCCTCTTTACCTTCAAAAGTTTGTAAACTGTCATTAAACCATTCTTTACCTAAGATAGAAAAGAATGTACTCTTACCAACACCTTGTGGCCCAGCTAAAATTGTCATTACATCAAATTTAACTCCACCAATTATGGCCCTGGCCACCGCAGCTACTAAACTTTTTCGAATAGCTTCTCTAGAAAATACATTATCAGCTGCACCAAAATAATCAATAAGTAGATTATCTATCCTCGGTACTCCGTCCCATTGTAAAGATGTTAGATATCTTTCAACATAATTAATTCTATTTCCATCACTCACAATTAATAAAGCTTTATCTTGCTTATCCTGGCCCGTTATTTTATAAACTGTTTCAAGATACCTAGAAAAAGAAGCATCATCCACTTCAGACCAATCTCTGTGATCTTTATTTGGATCATAATGTTTATCCCAAGGCAGTTGACCAAAAACTAATCCTCGATTACTAAAAATATCAATAGCAATTTTATCTTTTAAGTTTGGATCATTTTCCAGAATCAAAACTATATTATTAATAGTCTTTTGAATTTTACCTTCTTCACTTCTTTCAAGTTGTGAAAGCCAGTTTAATTCATCTTCAGCTTGATTATTTTCTTCATCATTACTTACGATTTTAAAAACATCTTTAGCGTTGGCCACCATTTCACTATTCATCAAAGCTGCTACATTAGCATCTTCAAGAGCTAGTTTTTTCATGGCCTTGTATGATGGATATTTGCTTACAGGAGTTCCGTCTTTCACGTTCTCATCAAGATTACTGAATTTGTGTATTCTTATTAAGTCAAAAGCATTAACAAGTTGGCCACAACATGGATCAGTTGCGTGATGTGAATAAAGGAATTTATTATCATAAAGTACAGCCCCTCCAGAAGTACTACCACCAGTGAAAGTATATCTATCAGGAGTGGCCGTTGCTTCATATAAAGCAGGGATAAAAGTTTGGATGGCCGTTGTGATATCATAAACTTTACAAAATGGGCCAACTAATCCATTTTTAGTTAGTGGATCTTGTTGTCGGGCTAAAAGTTGTTTTTGTTTAGTGTCTTGACCAGGGACGTGTGGCCACGTTGAAATGTCAGTCCAGTCAGCATACATATTAAGAACACCAACACGACTACAAAATTGCCCAGGATAAAACTGGAATATGTACTCACTATCAACCGAACATGATGGATAATACATAAAACGGTTAACTTCAAAAGTAGTTGGATCACAATTTTCAATCCCTAACAAGCTACCTAATTTTCTAGCAATGGGTTCATATTCATCAGGAGTGCAACTTTCATCAAGTGGAATAAGCACCCTAAGTCTAGGTGTATAATTACTGTGTTTTCTAGTTGAATAAACAACAGAAGTACACCCAAGCGAACCTACTCTTTTCAAAATGTCATCAGTCATATTTGGTTGTATGTTATCCAAGTCTAGACAGACAACATCACGACTAATTATGTTCGTTGCTTTTCTTCGGCCATCTAAAAGCTTAGCACCAGTGAAGCCCCCAACATCTTTTAAATTATCTTGATCCGATTTTTTCATCTTGAGAAATTCATCGTATTTCTCTTGTGTTCTAACTGGAGATTTTAAAGTTTCTACAAAGTCAAGCCAACTAATATCTGTATTTTGCCAAATAGTTGCTTTTCTATGATTTGCTTTAGCAATTCCTAATAATCTATTTGCTTGCACTTTTTAACCTCCTATCTAATCTTTCATATAATATTTAGTCTCAAATCCAGCACCTTTTAGCACTAATCCAGGAGCCCAAGGAATAGGCTCTGCCAAAATATTATTTACATCTTCTAGTTTTTCATCATCGTAAGCATCTATTACCACTTCATCATGGATATGCATTACAACATCATAATTTTTTTCGTATAGTCTTAACAATGTTTCCGCTAGGCAATCTCTTGCTATTGCTTGAACAATATTCTCGACTAGCTTTCCTCCATAAGTTGAGTTAACTTCCCATTTTTTAGTAGTTTGGTTAACTCCGTAATAATGAAGAGCATCTTTTTCAAATTGGTTCAATTTTAAAAATGGCTTAGGATAATATAGCGAACGGCCACTAGGTAATTTAATCGATATAAAATCAAGGCCGTACATCATATCCCATTCACGTTGAATCTCAAGTCCTCTTACATATTGAGTTCCGTTGCCATTCATAGCTTGAATTACAGCATCTCCAACTGCATACCATAAGCGGACAATGTTCTTATTAGCTTCTCTCCAACGAACCTTAATATCCATAAGTTCTTCACTAGTAAGGCCCATTCTATCAGCTCCCATTGCTATTAAAGCTGATTCACCGCCTTGATATCCTAATGCTAATGTAGCAACTTTACCACGTTGCCTTAAGCTATACTCAGGATTACCTTTTGAGATTTTATCAATCGGTACATTAAACATCTGACTTGCTGTTGCCTCGTAGATTTTACCGTGTGTTGCGAATACTTCGTTGACCCACTCTTCACCTGCTAACCAAGCAATTACACGTGCTTCAATAGCACTAAAATCGCTTATTATAAATTTATCCTTGCTAGCAATAAATGCTGTTCTTACTAGTTGGCTTAGTGTGTCAGGCACATTACCATATAGAAGTTTTAAAGCTTCATAATTACCAGCTTTTGCAAAATTTCTAGCTGTGTCTAGCGTATCGATGTAGTTTCTAGGTAAGTTTTGAACCTGCACTAATCTACCGGCCCAACGACCAGTCCTGTTAGCTCCGTAAAACTGTAACAGCCCTCGAACTCTATCGTCCTTACACATCGCATTTTCCATAGCTGCATATTTACTAACACTAGTTTTTCCAAGTTGTTGCCTTATCTCTAAAACTCTTTTAACTTTCAACGGTAAATTATCTCTTGATAACAAATCAGAAATAACATCTTTTGTTAATCCATCAAGTTCTTCTCCTAATTGATTTTCAACCCAAGTTTTAAGTTGACTAACACTATTTGGATTTTCAAGTTCGGTAATTTTAAAAGCTTCCTCTGTTAAATTATTAGTACTTTCAGAATCGATAGAAAGCACACCATTTACAAGTGATCTATCTACCATTACTCCGTTAGCGTTCATTAGAATATCCATTTCCCAAAGTTTTTGTTCTTTTGATGGAACTTCAAAAGCTTTTATATATTGGTATATTTCATATTCTGCTTCTACGTCCTGCATATTATAATCACAGTATAGTTTCCATTTCTCTAAATCATGATGCGGATTATTCCAAGTCCTACCACCATTGGTCTTTGTTGGCTTACAGGGAACAGAGAAATATTGAATTAATCTACTTCCAGTTGTCAATTTTTTCTTATCTTCTGAAATACCTATTGCCTTACCAGTCATTCCTAATCCAGCAGGCAATCCTAAATAAGTTGCGTGCATCATAGTACACCTCCACTGAGATATATTAGTCTCATATCCAGCCCTATTTAAGCAGTACCACTCAAAAGCAGCATTATATGCATGCTTAATACAATCTGGATTATTTAATAAAGCAGCGATATCATCTGGAATTTTTTCACCTTGTTTTAAATCTACCAATTTAACTTCCGAATCATTAAGTTTGTAAGAGAATAGCAAAATTTCAAAGTCTTCAGATTGAGCATATTTATAAGCCCCACATTTAGATATATTCTCACTGCTTCGTGTTTCAATATCAATACTTAAATGTTGCATATAGTCCTCCTAAAAATTTAGGGGGGCTAACCCCCCATAGTAATTTATTAATTTTAAAGTGGAAGTCCAGTTAATGGATCTATCCCAATTGAAACTTGTTGAGTTGGTTGTTGGTATTGAGGTGTAGTTTGTTGATACTGCTGTACAGGTTGTGCTTGTTGCGGATTAGGGAATGGATTAGGATTTGATGCACCACCTAACGTTGTAAATAATTTATCTGCAGATACTGGAGCACCACCTAAGGCTTCACCATCTCTAACTTTTTGAATGTGAGTAAGCCCGAATCCAACACCTTTTTTCCCTGTATGCATATATGGAAATACATTAATAGCTACGTTCGCATAAACTCCTGAATAAATTTCAGATTGATTTAATATAGGTTGAACATTTTGATCTACAATTTGCGGTTGTCTATCAGCGTTTGCACTGGCTGTGAAAACCCAACAACCTTTACATTCATCTCCGAATGGTGTTCCATCTTGCTTCACTCCATCACCATCATGGATAGGATTAGCAACTACAGGTGGCATTACACCGTTCCATTTTTCATTTAATCCTTTTTGAGCTGCAGCTTGAATTGCTGCATCTAATCTTTGCTTACTATTTAAATCGCTTTTTGGTAATAAAATTGTAGTGCTATATTTTGGCGGTAAATCTGGATTATTTGAGAAAGGTTTAAATACATTTACATAACTTAATCTCACGTTTTGTACTACTGCTGTTGTTTCATTTGTCATAATTTTAAAATCTCCTTAATTTCTGTTTTAATTTATTGGTTTAAATATACTTGTTGCTTTTACTGTGTCAGTAATCGCAGGTCTTTTATCGTTTTCAAATACTAAAGTAGGCTTTCCTGTACTTGTAACAACCATATCACCTACTAAATTGTTAAATTGTTCTTTCCCAAGGGCTTTTTCTAGTTTAGCCAAAGTCAACGGTACTTTATCAAAAATTATAGCTTCATCAATACCGCCATCAATTAATTTCTTAAGTGCCTCATCTTGATTAGTCCAAGAGCGTGAAGTTCTTCCAGCTACTGCTTTTAGTCCCTTAACATCTTCACCAGTTAAGCATAGATTTAAGGCATAGGCTTTTAAATCGTTAACCCACTTCGCTATGTCTTCACCTCGTGAGATATATTCGAATAGCTTATCTCTAGGAATTTCATTAGGATTTAAGTGAATTTCCGATTCTAGAGATAAATTATTCTCCGCCCTGGCAGAACAAATATCACGGGCTTTACAGAATTTACAAGCCTTAGCAGATGGAACTAATTCACCTTCACCACTTAGAGCCTTACTTGATTGAACGCTGAAATAATCACCCCACAATAACAATTCAGAGAGGTCAACTTCCCAACTTGAATAATTATTTAAGCGTGGTTGTACAATATTCATTTCAATTTTTTTTATATCGTAAATTAAGCTAAAAGCGTTATAAGCTCCAAGTGCATATAAGATTAGCTGTTCATTTTTCTCAGCAGAGACTGGAACCCCCTTGCCATATTTCAAATCAATAATAGAAAGTGTAGTCCCGTGAATTAAAATACAGTCACAAGTCCCAAATCCTCCTGGAACCCAACTAGAAAAATCTACTCTTTTTTCAATCTCTATATAAGGCTTAGATGGAAAGCTTAAAGCTTTTTCTTTTATAAAATCAACATAATTGTCTGTAAATCCATCCATTTCAGCTTGATATAATTCATCTTCTTTTATCTTTTTAACTGCAGCATTAAGCTTTCTTTTACCAAAGCCTTTTGAATCTAAATAATGCTTTAGTTTAAGTTCGCTTAATTCATGTGCCAATGTTCCTTCCTTTGCATAAACAGACTCAGTGTCTGGAATACCTTCCTCCATTTGAACACTACCAGGACAGGTGACCCACCTACTGGCACCACTAGCACTAAGCTTTGCATGAGCCCTTTCTTTGTGATTAATCTCAGTCATTAGATAGCCGCTCCTAATTCTCTTAATCTAAGTGCAAAAGCTCCGTATTGTTCAACAGGTAATGTTGTAAGGGCTAATGAGTTAAACTCTTGTAATAAGCCCTGTAAAAGTTGAATTTTACCAGCTTGAACTAATGTACTTGATGCACGTTGTAAATCTTCTAATGTATAAGTTTTCTCTGCAACAGGTACTGCAGTTTGTACTGGTTGAGTTTGCACAGGCTGTTGAACTGGTTGTACAGGTACTGTTTGCTGAACAGCTTGTACTGTTTGCACAGGTTGTTGAGTTGGTAATTGAGTTTGTTGAACAGGAGAATCTTTAAAAGCCTCCACATTAACTGCTACATTCTCAACTGCATTTCCATATCTTGCTACAATTTCATCTAATAAAAGGATATCCTCCTTATTTGTGATTAACACATTTGCATTTACTATTAATTTCATTTTTTAATCTCCTATTTTAAATCTTTTAATAATCTTCTACCTTCTTGAATATACTGAATTTTTATATTATGATCTGTACATTCTTGAATATTTTCTATAACAACATCAACTAATTTTTTCAAATATCCTCTTCTTGAGAACTCTTCTGAAGAATGGTTATAATCTTTCAAAAATGCTATGCTTTCTAAAGCGGTATATTTACCATCCTCGATTATAATTTCACCATTATTTTTTAATCTGTTTAAAGGCATTCTCATTTTGTCATAAGGAAAACCTAAATTATTAATTAGTTCATATTTTGAACATCCAGGATTAGAATATATGTAATTTCTAATTGCTTGAGTTAAATTAACTCCAGTATTCTTCCTCATTTTTAAACTTCTCCATTTCTAATACTTTGTTGTCAAATATATCTTGTGCTTCTCTAATTTTTCTACGTTCTAATGAATCGAACACTCCAAAATCAACACAATCAGACATTTTATTGCTTGTGAATTTTAAATCCTCTATTTGTTCTGAGAAACGTTTATTCTTCATCTCCTAATCTCCTTTGTTTTCTGTATTTTATATACTCTTCTAATACTTCTAATTCTTCATCTTCTGACAATTCAAAGTAAGCTTTATTTACACCTGCGTCTTCGTATGTAAATGTATCGTGAAAATGTGCTATATCACTAAAGATATATCCTTCCGTATAAAGTTCTTTAAGTTCATCTAAAACTATTTCTTTATTCTCCATAAGCTAAATCTCCTAAAATATCGATCAGTTCTTTAACCTCTTCAATAGTAAGTTCTTGTTTCTCTATTAATTCCCTGAACCTTTCATTTTTAAATGGATTTTTACCAATTCTAGCTAAATTTGCAATAGCACTAGGTATGTTACAGATACCTTCAACTTTTAAAGCTTGAATATTTCTTATTCGGTTGATAAGTCGCTCTTCTTGAGAATTTAATAAGGTGTGTAATTTACCTATAGTTGCTATTTCTTCTTTTTCGTTTAATAAATCATTTCCTTGTTCATCAAGTAATTTAGCTTTATACTCCTTACCTAAAATAGAACTAAGTAAGAATGCTGCTTCTTGAATTATCTTCTTAATATCAGTTGTCGGATCATCGTGTTTTTTACACAATCTAAAATATCTTTTACCAATATTCCCATACCAAAATGCTTGTTCATGAGTTAATTTAGTATCGTTTAGTACATCTTTTAGTACGTGTCTTGTTTCAAGTTGTAAATTATCGACAACAACCTCTTTTCCATCGATAATTACAGGAATATTTTTAAGTTCAATTTTGTAATGTTTTGGATTAGGTTTGTTAATATTATCTTTTGTCACTTGATTTTTCCTCCTAAATGTGTTATTTTATAGTTGTAAATTTTTGTAAGTAGTCGTTGTTTTAAACGGCTATTTTTTTATTATTTGTTGCCACTACTACCATATCCACCAGTTCTTTCTTGCGACAGCACTTCTATATTGTCAATCGGTAAAAACTGCATAAATATTCCTTGACCTATTCTTGTGTGCTTTTCAATAATCACTTCTTTATCGGTGATATTATCATATAGAAAAGTTATATGTCCCTCATTACTTTTATTGTTGTAAAAACCTTTATCAATAACAGCAACACTATTACTCATTCGTAATCCGTATTTCTTTGCCATACTAGATCTAGCAAATAATAATAGCACCTCACCATCACTCATATAAGCTTTAACTCCAGTAGGAATTAAATTATTAATTGTTCCTGGTCTCAAGACTACTCTTTCTGCTGTGTAGAAATCTGCACCGCCATCACCAACATTTGCAATTACAGGTAATTTTCCGTCATATCCTTTTACAAGTTCAAATCCTCTCATTTTATTCATCTTCTACCTCCATATCAGGAAATATGTCTTTCCCTCTTTCATCAAAATACACAAATGGAATCACCGTTCCAGTTGTTAGCATTGCTATAATTATTTGCCAATCAAAATTACTGAATGTTAGCATACATACAGCAACAACTGAACACGTCCAATAATACACATTGAATTTTCTTCTTCTTAGATTATTCATTTCTTTATGCTCCTTTCTTTTGAGAATCGTTATATAGATGTAAAAACATCTCGACCCTTGCATAATGATATTTTTTTAAACGGTCATTAACCCTACGAATTAAATCATAAGAATTATCTAGCTTCATAATCTCAGGTTCAATTTTTTTCAACATATATTTTGAAATAATATTTTTTTTCAATAATTCTTTTTCGTAAACCCAAAATTTTCGTTCAGCTAAAAATTTCTCATAAGCTTTATCTTGTTCAGATGTGTTAAATTGCATTTTAATCACTCCTTTCACTCATTATTGAATCTATCTCAACATCATCTACGATTAATTCAATAGTGAGTTTTGTTCTATTGGTATCAGCATCAATGGTATAACTGATTAACTTATCCAATTTAATATCATTCAAATAAAATTCATTGTTATTAATTGTAAATTTCATCTCCACTCCTCCTTTCTGCCTTATTAAATAAGGGGGTTTTTGTTTAGTTGTTAAACTTGCAAAAATGCAAGTTAGTTATTAAAAAAAATAGTGAACGTTTCTTCACGAGTTAAATTTAATGTTTTTCTAATTAAATTTGCTTCATCTACATAAAATCCACTAGAATTAATTTGATTAATCTTGTTAGAGAAACCATTTAATGTAATTCCTAGCATTTTAGCCATCGCTTCATACGTTATTTTATTTTTTTTCATTTTGACTTTTAGTAACTCGTAGTCCAAAATCTCACCTCCATTTCTTGCGTTTTTGCAATTTTTATTTTATAGCATATTTTAAAAACTGTCAATACTTTTTTGCAAGTTTTTTAATATTTTTTTAAAAAAACTTGCGTTTTTACAATAAAAATGTTAAAATTAAAATTGTAAAAAGGTGGTGGAAATAATGGATAAAAGTAACGTTGGACAAAGAATATTCAAAATTCGAAAAAAGAAAAAAATTACAAGAAAACAAATAGCAGATTTTTTAGACGTTCATGAAACGACTATAAAAAGATATGAAGATGGAACTACTAAAAAAATACCAACCGAAGTAGTAGAAAAAATCGCTAAATTCCTGAATGTTTCTATAGACTATTTAACAGGTTGGGAATACGAACCTCAACCAACCCAAGGCTTAAAAATCCCAGTCTTAGGAACAGTCGCAGCGGGAATACCTATCTCAGCTGTTGAGGATATTTTAGACTATGAGGAAGTACCACAATCGTGGGAAAATCAAGGAGAGTTCTTTGCTCTTAAAATCAAAGGAGATAGCATGGAGCCAAGAATGGAAAGCGGAGATGTTGTTATCGTAAAGCAACAATCAGATGCTAATAGTGGAGATACTGTTATTGTTTTAGTTAATGGGGATGATGCAACTTGTAAAAAACTTCAGAAGACTGACAATGGAATAATGTTAGTAAGTACTAATCCAAAATACCCACCTATGTTTTATTCAAATGATGAAATAGTAACTAAACCAGTTGTGATACTAGGAAAGGTTGTAGAGTTAAGACAAAAATATTAAGATAGCTTTACACCTGTTGAAAAATAAAATATTAAAGGAGATTAAAAAATGAAATCAAAAATATTATTAAATTCACTTATCGCAGGAGCTATATTAATTAGCGGATGTTCAAGTAGTAAGGAGGAGAAAAAGGAAGAAAGTAAAACAGAACAAACTCAACCTAAAGAAAAACTATCAGTTGAAAATATTAAATATGAAAACAGAAAAGATCCAGATATAAAATATGTTAGCTATGGAATAGTTAAATTAACTCAAGATGAGTGGAATAACTTAACACCAGAAAAAATTTATACATTTATCAAACAGTGGGTTGAAAAAAGAGATGCTTACCATCAAAAATCATTGATTATTTACAATGAGTCGACAAAAAAAGCGATTATTTCCTTAGGTACTGAGGAGACAGTCAACTATAGACCATTTGAAATTAACGTATCTCCAAAATCAAAATTTGATGTTTCTAATCCTACTACTACAATGTATGTATGGAACGGAAAAAACAAAACTTACAACCATGTAGAATCACAAGTTAAGCTTGACCTAACAAAATAAACCATATCGAATTCGATTAGTTTAAACAAAATAAAAAAACTCCCCCGTCCGCCAAGATAGTGAGAGTTTTTATCAACCGTAAGTCCATTTTGAGTATTAATATATCGCCATACATTAATAGGATTCTCAAAACTACTTAAGATGTGGAGCGAACCTCGCTCATTTAACTAATATTATACCATACACATCTTAAGTTTATCAAGAAAGGATGTGTATTTGTTATGCAAAAAAGACAACTTCCAAATGGAAAATGGCAATTTACAGAAGGATATAAAGATAAAGAAGGAAAATACAGACGAATTACTGTAATTAAGCCAAACAAAACACGAGCTTCGGAAAAAGAAGCATACGAGGAATTGCAACAAAAGATTAGAGAAAAACTAGAAGATAAAGTAGAGTTAAAAACTATAGGTTTCTATAAGGAAGAATTTTTAGAAATTAAAAAGAATTCTGTCAGCATCAACACATTAACCTCTTATGAGTTTTGTCTTAAATTACTAGAGGATGATTTATATCTCCATGATATCACTAAATTAAAGTATGAAAAGAAACTGATTGAGTATAGAGAAAAATATTCTCCTAGTCATGTTAAATTAATTAAAACTATCTTTAACATCTTCTTTAAATTTATTAAATCATACTATGTTCCAACATTTAACATTAATCTAGAATATACCTTATCTAAAGAAGATAAATTCAAAGAAAAGCAAAAGATTAAATATATAGAAACTAATAAAATTCAAGAAGTGTTAGAATCAATCACCCACCCTATTACCAAAGATTTTGTAACAGTTCAATTATTAACAGGTTTACGTGCTGGAGAATTGCTAGCAATAACACCTGAAGATATTGATATAGAAAATAAAACACTTAGTGTAAATAAAACTAAACACACTTCAGGAATCTTTACATCTCCTAAAACTTTATCCAGTATTCGTATAATTGAAATCGACGATAGAACCTTAAATATTTTAATGCGATATATGAGTGCGTCAGAGACTTTATTCGATACTAATCTTTCAACACTAAATCACAATTTAAAAAAAATAAAACTATCTACTCACATGTTCAGACACACTCACGTTGCACTACTAGTTGAAGCAGGAGTGCCTATTAAAGTTATTTCTGAGAGATTAGGACATTCAAAAATTGATACTACATTAGATATTTACACTCACGTTACTGAAAATATGAAACTAGACCTTAGAACAAAACTGGATAAGCTTTGCGCAGATATTACGCAAAAATAAAAACGAGCCTGTTAGATGCCTATTTAACAGGCTTTGTACAATTATAACATATAAAAAATAAAGGAGCTAATATCTAAAATTATGATTTCAAAAAATCAATTTATTGAATAACTCCTTTATTCTTCTATAAATATTTAATTGTTTAATTCTTATAATTTAAAAGTAAGAGGGTGACTCGACAAAATCGTGATTTCTTAAGAAACAAGATTTTGTCGAGTCAGCCCCGCACAGTTTATTAGATATCTAAAAAGCTTTTATAAAACATATTTAGATATCAATAAACCACTGCGTCTATCAGTTATAATATAAACTTTTTTAAAATCTAAAACTTTCGGTTTGGCTCAACCACTTACTTTTTTATTTTAAATCTTAGTTTTCTCAGATTCTAAATACTTTACTACAGGTTTCGCTTCATAAACTATTGTTCCTGCAGGAATACTATGTTTTACAACTGCATTGGCTCCTATTTTCGAATTTTTTCCAATTGTAATATTCCCTAAAACTTTTGCTCCAGCACCTATCATTACATTATCTTCTATCGTGGGATGTCTTTTAATTGGATCTAATGTTGTGCCACCTAATGTTGTGCCATGATACATCGTGACATTATCTCCTACTACGGCTGTTTCTCCTATAACTACACCCATACCATGATCAATGAATAGTCCTTTGCCTATTTTTGCTCCTGGGTGTATTTCTATACCAGTCTTACGACGTGCTCTTTTTGATAATAATCTAGCTGTAGTATGCCATCCTTTTTTATATAGTTTATGAGCAAAAAAATGATAATTAAGAGCCTTTATATGTGGATACGTAAGATACACCATAAGTTTTGACTCCGCTGCAGGATCATCTTTCAAAACTCTGTTTAGATTATAATTTAAATTTTCAAAATAGCTCATTACACTTCTACATATGTAACATCTTCGAAATCAAGTACTGATAAATATTTATCCACTCCATCCGGTAGGATTGTTACGATATTTTTACCTGGATATTTCTCAGCAGCCTTTTTAGCTCCAACTATCGCAGCCCCTGAAGAAATACCTATACCTACACCTGTTGAACGTAAGAAGTTCTTAGTCTCTTCGATTGCTTCTTCACTTGTTACAGTGTATACATCATCCATGTACTCTTTTCGGAAGTTTTCTGGAATAAATCCTGTTCCAATACCTTGGATTTTATGAGCACCTCCACGCCCTTCACTAATTGCTGGTGATTCCGCTGGTTCTACAGCAATCGTTACAACTTCTGGTTTTTGTTCTTTCAGATATCTTGCTACACCAGTAAATGTTCCTCCAGTACCAACTCCTGCAACAAAGACATCAATATTTGGAACTTGTTCTAAAATTTCACATCCTGTTGTTTTGTGGTGATATGCAGGGTTAGCAGGGTTATCAAATTGACTTAGAGAAATTGCATTGCTGTATTTTTTACGAATTGCAGCAGCTTTTTCGATTGACCCTTTAATACCTAATTCTTTAGGAGTTAAAATTAATTGTGCCCCATAGGCTTTAATAATATTACGTCTTTCAATACTCATACTTTCAGGCATAATTATAACAGCTTTTAAATCTAAAACTGAAGCTAAAATAGCCACAGCTATACCAGTATTCCCACTAGTCGGTTCTACTATAATAGTATCTTTATTAATAGCACCTTGAGACATAGCTTCTTCTAACATACCTAATACAGCTCTGTCTTTTACACTTCCTCCTAAGTTGTATTTTTCTAGTTTCACAAAAATATTTGTGTTATCTAATTGATATACGGGTGTGTTACCCACGAATTTTAATGATGTTGAAATCATAAAATCCCTCCTCTTCTGACTTATTAAAATAACTTTATTATTTGATTTTGATTATATCACATTTTCTTACTGAAAATAAAGTAATTAAACTAAAATTCTTCAACGTTTTCATCAGCTATATTTTAATTTTTTCTCAAAAAATCGAATAAGATTACTATGAAATATCAAAATATAAAACACGATAAGTTAACAAGTGAGAAATATAAATCTAAACAGTACTTGCAGTAATGAATTTACTAAAATCTAATTTTTATCAAATTACTCATATTAACTCTTATATAAATTTATAAAAAAGCGTAGAAAAGTTCAAATTTTTTTTTATAATTTTATCTAGAAAATAAATAAAAATATCTATATCTATAGCGAATAAGTCGAAATTAAAAATAAATCTAAACGATAAAATACTCTCTACATTCTTTGTGTGATTCTTTCACTACCTATTACCTTATTAAAAAACATTCCTGGTGACACGTATTTAGACTAAAAGCAAAAAAGGGAGTGACTCAAAAATCGTGATTTCATAGAAATCGATTTTGTCGAGTCACCCCCGCACAGGTTATTAGATATCTAAAAAGCTTTTATAAAGCGCATTTAGATATCAATAAACCACTGCGTCTATGAGTTATAATATACACTTTTTTAAAATTTAGAGCTTTTGGGTCAGCCATTTTCTTATGCATTCTTTTATTTAGAGTAGTTTGGACTTTCTTTTGTAATTTGAACATCGTGTGGATGAGATTCGATTAATCCTGCACCTGTCATACGAACAAATTGTGAATTTTCACGAAGTGCACGTAAATCACGTGAACCTGTGTAACCCATGCCTGCACGTAATCCTCCGATGATTTGGTAAATTGTTTCAGAAACAGCACCTTTATAAGGTGTACGTCCTTCAATTCCTTCTGGAACTAATTTTTTACCATCTTCTTGGAAGTAACGGTCTTTAGATCCTTTTTCCATTGCAGAAATTGATCCCATTCCACGGTATGCTTTAAATGTTCTACCTTGGAAGATTTCTAATTCACCTGGTGATTCTTCACAACCTGCAAACATAGATCCTAACATTACGGCATGTCCACCAGCTGCGATAGCTTTTACTACGTCTCCAGTATATTTAATTCCACCATCAGCGATGATTGTTTTTCCTAATTCACGAGCTACTGTCGCACAGTCATAAATAGCAGTTATTTGTGGTACCCCTACCCCTGCAACTACACGAGTAGTACAGATTGACCCAGGTCCGATACCAACTTTAACAACATCTGCTCCTGCTTCGAATAAATCACGAGCAGCTTCTCCAGTTGCAACGTTACCTGCAATGATATCTAAATTAGGATAGTTAGTTCTTAATGTTTTAACAGCATCTAATACACCTTTAGAGTGTCCGTGAGCTGTATCTACTACAATAGCATCTACACCAGCCGCTACTAAAGCATCTACACGTTCAACTGTATCGTTTGTAATTCCAACAGATCCAGCTACTAATAAACGTCCTTTAGCATCTTTTGCTGAGTTAGGATATTTTGCTAATTTTTCAATGTCTTTAATTGTAATTAATCCTGTTAATTTTCCTTCTTCATTAGTTAAGATTAATTTCTCAATTTTGTGGCTACGTAAGATTTCACTGGCCTCTTCTAAAGTAGTTTTCTCTGGAGCAGTAATAAGATGCTCTTTAGTCATTACTTCACTAATTTTAATGTCGAAATCAGTTAAAAATCTCATATCACGGTTAGTGATGATCCCTACTACTTTCATATCTTTTTCATTATTTACTATAGGTACACCTGAAATTCTGTATTGTTGCATTAACTCTTCTGCTTCATATACTAAGCTATCTGGTGTAAGGAAGAAAGGATCAGTTATTACTCCACTTTCTGAACGTTTAACTTTTCTTACTTCTTCAGCTTGTTCTTCAATGCTCATATTTTTGTGAATAACACCAAGACCACCTTCACGTGCCATCGCTATTGCCATTTTGTGTTCTGTTACTGTGTCCATTGCAGCAGAAATAACAGGTACTGATAATTTGATTTTCTCCGTTAAACTAACTTTTAAATCAACCTTCTTAGGTAAGATGTCACTTTTTGCTGGTACTAAAAGTACGTCATCAAATGTTAAACCTTCTTTTTGAAATTTATTTTCCCACATTTTATTAAAATCCTTTCTTATTTTTCATCATCAGATATATTAAATTTAACTTCATTATTCTCAAGAGAAGCAATTCTACATAAAGAACAAACATTTACATTTCTCTCGTCTAATAATTTTCTACCATCTTGGAAACTTTTCTCTACTAGAATGCCGACACCTACAGTTTCAGCCCCAGCTTGTTCTACTATTTCCATAAGTCCTAGAGTAGCTTGCCCATTAGCAAGGAAATCATCGACTATAAGAACTTTATCATCTTTATTAATGAATTTTTCAGAAACTACTATAGTATTAGTTATATTTTTAGTATAGCTATGAACTTCTGCAGTATACACATCGTTATTTTTCAAAGTAGATGGCTTACTCTTTTTAGCAAACACCATCGGTACTTTAAATAAATTAGCAACCATAATAGCTGGTGCAATACCACTTGCCTCAATTGTCAAAATCTTCGTTATTTTCTCTTTTTTAAAATACTCGTAAAAAGATTCTGCCATTTTCATCATTAAACCAGCATCGATTTGATGGTTTAAAAATGAATCAACTTTAAGGACATTATTATCATAAACTTTACCATCGGTAATAACCATTTCTCTTAGTAATTCCATAACTCCTCCTATATAAACTTTGAGTAATTTTATTTATGATACCAAACTTTCATTGAAAATTCAAGAGCCTAATGAAATGTTATTCATTAAGGCTCTTTATTCATAATATTATTTTAAATTGTCTAATAAGTCAGTTATTTCATTTTGAGAAAAATGATATTTTTCTTTACAAAATGCACAAACTAATTCTGTTGTCTCTTGTTTAGCGATATCTGCCAACTCTTCTTTACCTAATGTTACCAAAGCATCAGCATAGCGCTCTTTAGAACATGTACATTTGAACTCAACGTCATTCTTATGTAAGATACGGTAGTTTTCTTCTCCACCAAAGATAATATTCGCAATTTCTTCAGGCGTTTTCCCTTCATGAATAAGCGTAGAAATAGGCTTAATATTGCTAATTGCTTTTTCAATCTTAGTTATAGTTTCATTAGTGGCATTCGGAAGTACTTGTAGAATAAATCCACCTGCAGCTATTACAGAATTGTCAGTTTCTACTAATACCCCTAAAGATACTGCTGAAGGCACTTGCTCACTAGCAGCAAAGTAGTATGTGAAGTCTTCTGCAATTTCTCCTGATACTATCGGTGAGGTAGTTGTATACTTTTCATTTAATCCTAAATCACGCACTACTGTGATATTCCCACTACCTACTACTCCTTTTACATCAAGTTTTCCTTGTGCATTACTCGGAATATGAACTTGCATATTTTTTGCGTATGCTGTAGTTTCCCCAAGTTCATTTGATGAAGCGTATATAGTTCCTACAGGTCCATCTCCACGTACAGCTACATCAATTCTATCTCCACTCTTAAGCATAGCTCCCATCATAGTAGTAACCGTAGCAGTACGTCCTACTGCTGCAATTGCCGTTGGATACGCATCGTGTCTTTGTCTAATTTCTTCTACTAAATCTGTAGTTTTTGTCACAAAAAATCTAATTTCATCATTAAAGGCTAATCCTCTAATTAAATAATCTTTCATTAAAATTAATTCCTTTCAAATTCTTATACTTCTATAAATTTCTTACGATTTTCTATTATACATTTAATTTCTATTATTGTCTATTTATTTCATAGAAGCGACTCAAAAATCGTGATTTCTTAAAAAACAAGATTTTGTTGAGTCACTTTTTTAAAATTTACTACTTTTGGGTCAACCTCGCTAACTTAACTACATCTTCTCTTATTTATTATTATAATTTCTAATAAACTCATTCATCTCAGCTACACTATCAGTAAATAATGTTCTTTCTCTATCTTCTTTAGTTAAAAATCCTTCTTCAACCATCTTATCAAAGTATTGTTCCAGAAAATCATAATATCCATCAACATTCATTAAAATACACGGGGCATCTTTTTTTCCTACTCGAACCCATGAAATTACCTGTGAGATTTCTTCTAATGTTCCAGGACCTCCTGGCAGAGCAACAAATATATCACCTAAATCAACAAGCTTATCCTTCCTTACAGACATATCATCAACAATAATAAACTCATTAATACCAGTGTGACTAATTTCTCTATCTACTAAAAATTGAGGCATTATACCAATAACTTCACTATTATTTTCTAATACAGTATCAGCTATAACACCCATCAAACCTACTTTACCACCACCGTAAACTAGCGTGTAGTTGTTATCAGCAATCCATTTACCCAGTTCAATAGCATTTTCTTTATATGCTTCATTTCTACCATTATTAGCTCCACAAAAAACAGTAATTTTCATTATTACTAGCCTCCTTTTAAATATCTGATGAGTTATCTTTATTTATTTCATGTAAAAGATTTACCTTCCAAAACAAAGTGGTAAATCCTTAATATATAGAAAGTATTAATAATTATTATTTTTCTTTATTCATTTTATATAATTCAATAATACCTTTTAGCGTTAACTCTTCATCAACTACGTCAACTACATCACTATATTTGGCTATAAATTTAGATAAACCACCTGTTAACACTACTTTATAATCTTTATCTAAATCTTGTTTCAGATGCTTAATAATATTTTCAAATTGACCCAAGAAACCATAGAATAATCCCGCTTGCATCTGACTAGTTGTATCTAAGCCTAAAGAAGAATTTACAGCTTCAAATTCTACTCTTGGTAACTTAGCAGCTCTTGAATACAATGCTTCAGCACTAATATTCATTCCTGGACAAATAATTCCACCACGGTAATTCATATCTTCATCTACACAATCAAAAGTCGTCGCCGTTCCAAAATCAACTACAATAGCAGGCAAATACGAACTAACTTTCGCACCAACGATATCAACAACACGATCCGCCCCTAGCTTACTACTATAAGGTTCCGGAACTTTTATTCCGGTATTAATTTCCGCTGAAACAATAACCGGTTCTTTTTCAAAATATTTTTTACTCAGTAGTTCTAGAGCAAACATCATCTTTGGAACAACACTTGAGATAACTACGCCATCAAAATCTTCAAACTTTATCCCTTTATCAATGAAGAAATTTCGAATAATAACATAAAGTTCATCTTCAGTTTTGGTATTATCTGTGGCGATGCGCCAAGAATGAAGCATCTTATAATTACTACCAAATACTCCCAGTACAATATTCGTATTTCCAACATCTAATGCAAAAATCATCTACAATCTCCTATGATTAACTTATTTTAAGAATGATTATATTATACCACAATTATTCTAATGCAAATAGTAAAATACAAATATATTAGAGTCAATAAATTAAACTACTGGCAAAATTAAAAAAAGATTGTTGACTACCCTTTTAGCCAACAATCTTTTTTTCTATTATCTTCTTGATAACGATTCTCTATATTTAAGTGGTGTCATTTTCACTAGAGTTTTGAATATTCTAATGAAGTAACTTGTATCAAAATATCCAATATAATCAGCTACTTCTGAAATTGAAAAATCAGTATTCGCTAATAAATAACAAGCGTTAGAAATACGTTTATCATGAATATAATCTACAATACTAATCCCCATATCTTTGTTAAAAATTGAAGATAGATAACTCTTATTCACACCTAGATAATCACTTACATTATCTAAACTGATTTTTTCTGAAATACGGTCATTAATATATGCTATACAGTTACGCACTACAGCCTGTTTGTCTTTGTATTTATTTCTATCTACAAGTAAGCAATAGCTTCTAATAACGTCTTCTGATAAATCGTAGTTATCAAGTTTATTTTTAATCTTAACCCATAATTCTTCAATACCTAAATAATCATCATTATGTTGTTCTAAAGCATAGCGTAATAAATCATTCATATTATATGATTTTCTACGACGAACATTAACACCTTGTTCAATATGATTTTCTTCTACTCCGTGATTTCTTTGACGAAGATCGAACAGCATATTTACACGAGAAATATTCCCATCTACTACAGCTTCTAAGATTTCATGTTTAAACTTAACCTCACTCTCTAAAATTCCGTTTAAATATGTATTTTTTCTAGAAGCCGTTCTTCTTACATTTTTTACACTTGAATCTTCTATTAAGACAATTGCATCTAAGAAGTCTACATCTTCACTTTCTACTAATAATTCTATTAAATAGTTGAATTTCTTTCTTGGTGTGATTGGCAATGAAAAATATACATCACGAATTAATTCACTAATACTTGCACCATATTTAGTTAATGATTCTTGGAATAGTTTCGTCGGTATTAAATACTCTAAAAATGGAGTGATTAAATAGAATTCTTCTTCATTTTCACTTGGTATAAATAAACATGAAATCCCCAATCCACTTTGACATTTTACCAATTTACCTGAATGTAATCCTTCTTTAATTTTTGGTAAATTTCTCTTAATAAATCTACTGAAAATACTACTTAATTGCTCTTCTCCTAAGTTAAAGCGGATTTCTTCATCAGTATATTTATAAGTCAATACATCTCCATTTAAATCTAAAATATCCTTAATTCTCTCAATTTTTTTAAATGAACTTCTCATTTTACCTACCTCCTAACAACTTTTAATTTTAATCTATTGTAATATCTCGTCTTGCATTTACAATATATGAAATTGTAAAGAATACAACACTATATGCTACTAGCATGATAATTAATGCATTCGCATTATCAAACTTAAATACTTCCCTTACAGCATTTCGAGCTGCTTCATCTTTATAGTAATCACTAAATAATGGAACATCAAACATGTGGTATTTAGCCCATGAATACTTTGTAACAGCAAAGACTGTTAGACCTTGTATTAATCCAGTTCCTAAAAGTGACAGCATTACTAATACTAGTGATAAAATTTGTGTTTTAAATACTACACAAACTAATACAACCATAGCAACAAAGAAGATAAACACCGCTAAATCTGCTAAATTCGTAATGATTAGTTGTTTAGCAACTGTTCTACCAAAATACCCTTCTTCTATAGTATCCTTCAAGTGGTTTAAACCTACTTTTCTATCAAAAAACACATAGTATTTTGTTAAAAAGTCAAATACTGTTCCTACTACTAAGAAAATAATGTAGTTGATAAATGCTAAAACTATTTTCGCAGTAAGTATTGCAGAACGTGATTTTGGTTTTGTGTATAAGAATTTAATAGTTCCTTTTGAATACTCTTGAGATAGATTATTAGCTAACATAATTAGTGAGAATACCAAAGCAAGTGCAGCTGAAACTACTGTTATTCCACTTAATATTTTCACCGCATCAATACCATCTTCAAACTGTCTTTTTGTAAAGTAACTATTTAGTAAAATAATCCCAAATGATAGTAAGAAATATAGCCACGTAGTTTTCTTTTTATAATCTTTTATAAATTCATTTATTAGTAATTTCATTATTTTCTCTCCCCTCCTGTAATTTGTAGGAATCGATCCTCTAATGATGTATGTAATTCACGAATTGTATCTAATTCTACATTATTATTAACTAGATATGTAATAATACGAGCTTTTCCCTCACGGTCAAGATTTTCAAATACAAAGCCATCCTTAGTTAACTCATATTTAACACCTAGTTCTCTTACTAATCTTTCCGTTTTTTCTACATCGTAAGTTGTTATTAATGTTTTAATAATCTCATCTGCTACAAGATTTTCTAATTTGTCATCTGCTATGATTTTACCTTTTTCTATTACGATAACTCTATCACAAACTTTTTCGATTTCATCCAATAAGTGAGATGAAATTAATATTGAAACTCCTGTTGCTGCAATTTCTTTAAGTTTATTACGGAAGTCTTGCACTCCTTGCGGATCTAAACCATTTACTGGTTCATCAAGGATTAAAATTTTAGGATCATTAAGTAACGCTTGAGCTAATCCTAATCGTTGGCGCATACCTAGAGAATAAGTTTTAACTTTTTTTCTTATAACTTTTTTCAGTCCAACGAATTCTACTAACTCTTTCATTCGTGCTCTTGTTACTTTTTTACCACAAACGCGGGCACTTTGTTTTAAGTTAGACCACCCCGACATATAGTTATAAAACTCAGGTGTTTCAATCATCGCTCCAACTTCTTTAAGCATAGTAGTCTTACCTAAACCTAAAGGTTTCTCAAAGCAATAAATATCTCCTTTTGACACTTTAGTTAATCCAACCATCATTCTCATTATTGTAGTCTTACCACTACCGTTAGGACCTAATAATCCAATAATTTCACCTTCGTGCATGTCAAAAGTGATATCCTCAACAATTGTTTTTAAGCCAATACGCTTTTTCAATCCTAAAACTTCAAGAACTACTGGATTTTCTTCCACTTCTTCTTTTTTTACTTCTCTTACTTGTTCTTTTTCAACAGCATGCACTAGCTCATTTCTATCTAATACTACCGTTTCTGCATAAACATCTACTTCTTCTTTAACTGAAGGCATTATTACCGTCTCTTCATGATTTTTCTGCACATCACTTGTCTTTCTAGTGTAAGTAGAAGAATTTTCTATATCTACTTGTTTTCTAATTTTTTCAAGTAAACTTGCGTAATCCTCAGATTTTTTACTATTTCTTCCCAATTCATCACTACTTAATATGTCTTTATTTTTTTCTGAATTTGTCATTATTTGTAGAAGATTCCTTTCTCATAAATTTTCTTTTATATTATATCATATTTATACTATTATTTCCATTAAATAATGAATAATTATTTTTTATTTTACTACTTTCTTTCTTTACATATTACAAACCAGAATTTAAGATTTTTCTATTTATATAATTCCCTTTTTCTTATAAAAATTTGAAATCCCTATATAACAATATCAATAACATTTTCATTTATTTATATTTTCTTAAAATTTTGATTATACTTGTACATACATTATTATAAAAATTCTAAAAATTAATATATAACATTTGCAACCTTGTTATAAGTTTAATTATCACTAAAATCTATATTTGTTTTTATATTAACTTTCTGAAATGCTAAACTATAAAATTTATTATTACAGATATAATGTACTTTTTTTCATTTACATAACCTTATTAATAACCTATACTATAATCAAATCTAAATTACATTTAAATTTATGATATAATATAAATTGAGGTGAAATTATTATGAAAAAAGAACTTAGAAAAAAATTTATTATAGAACGAAATAAGCTAACAGAGAAATATAGAAGTGATGCATCATCTAAAATTTTTTCAAATCTTGAAAAAAATCAATTATTCGAATCTGCTGAGAAAGTATTTATCTTCGTTGGTTTTGGCAGCGAAATCGCAACCTTACCATTTATAAAAAAATGGATAAATAAAAAACAAATTTTTGTACCAAAAATTGATAACAAAACAATGAATCTAGTACATATTACATCTATAGATGATTTAGCTCCAGGGCATTTTGGAATACTAGAACCTACTAGTACCACTTACTACAATGAGGAGATTGATTTAGTAATTACACCTTCTATAGTGTTTGACAAAAAGGGTTATCGACTTGGCTACGGTAAAGGTTATTACGATAAATATTTCGCGACAAATAAACATAAAACTAGCATCGGTTTATCTTATGATAAATTACTTCAAGAAAAAATCCCTACTGAGAAACATGATAAAAAAGTGGATATTATAATAACAGAGGAGCAAACATTAATAATCAATGAAAGATATAATAATAACAACTAGTGTAAAAACCACCCTAGAATTAAATAACCAAGCACAAAAACTAGCTAATGAATTAAATTTAAACTATATCAAAAGAAATAAAACAACTATTAAACAATTACTAGAAACCGTAAGAGGTGTAATAGTTATTTATAAAAACAAACTTAGTTATTTCGAAAATGATTCAGAATTTTTCTTTCACTTAGATACAACTGTATTAAAAATAAAAAATTCGGACAATGAACCTTTAGTTGAGATAATTAGTAAAGAAAAACAAAGTGTTCTAGATTGTACGATGGGGCTTGCAGGTGACAGTATTCTACTAAGTTATTATGGACACAATGTTACTTCTATTGAGAAAAATAAGATTATACACCTAATAACAAGTACCGGACTTAAAAATTATATATCTCCTAATGAAGAAATAAACAAAGCTATGAGAAAAATTACAACTCATAACTACGATTGCATAGATTATTTAAAAAGAACTCCTGATAATGCATTCGATATAATATACTTTGATCCAATGTTTTCACATGATATAACTGAATCTAATAATCTAGACGGGATAACACCCCTTGCCGATACAACCTTCCCTTACGAAGAATTCTTGCAAGAAGCCACTCGTGTCGGAAAAGACAAAATAATTATTAAAGCTCACTTCAAAGACAACATATTTGAAAAATATAATTTCACTAGAATCGTAAGAAAAAACACTAAATTCCATTTTGGATTCCTAAATATAGACAAAAAACCAAAAATCAAGCATTAAAGCTTAATTTTTGGTTTTTCATTTTTCATTTCTTTTACCGCCTGATAACCATCATATCCAGTAATTTCTTTAAAATCACGATATAATGAATTTTCCTCAGATTTAGCGCGAACTACACTCTTAAAGTCTTTGTATGTAGCTTTAAACTCTGCTAATTCCACTCCTGATAAATAACATTCTTCTATTAAATCTAAAAATTTAATAATAATAGTTATCTCATCTGTATTATATAATATATAATCTATTGGATAGTTAAATTCCATACGCTACCTACTCAAATGTATATCCAACACCTCGAACTGTTCTTAAGTTCTTATCATAACCAATTTTTCGTAGTTCTTTTCTTAATCCTGAAATATAAACTTCGATAGCGTTTATAGTTGTTTCTGAATCAACACCCCACACTCGATCAAATATTTCTTCTTTTTCAAGTACGATGTTATTATTAATTACAAAGAATGATAATAGTTCAAGGTATTTCCCTTTAATTGTATCAAGCGTCCCTTCGCTAGAAGACACCAATTCATTTTTAAGATCTAGTACTAAATCATTATAAGTGATTTCATTTTCACCTTTTAAATTGCTTTCACGTTGAAGTAAATTTGACATAGTCGTCAGCAAAAGAGAAGCATCTGCTACACGTGGTAGATATTCTGTTACTCTATGCTTCATAACTCTAGCCTTTTCGTCAGTTGATTCTGCTATAGTTATTACAATCACTGGTGTTTTCAGCTCTTTTTCTTCACGAATATAATCCAGTAAATCAATTCCACCCATTCCAGGTAAAATACTATCAGCTATTACAAAATCATATCTATTTTCATCAACAAGTTTTTGTCCATCTAATCCATTATAACAAACGTCCGCATCAAATTTTTCTGCAATCGCAGCCTTTAATGACGCAGCTAATAATTTGTCATCTTCTACAATAAGTGCTCTAAGCATCAGTAACTCCTCCTTATATTTTTCTATTTAATCTATCTAGCTTCTTATTTTATAACTTTTCAAAAAAAAATACAACTAAAAACTACAATATTTTTTACTATTTTTTTATTATAAGAGAATATACAATACTAGACAATAATATTCCTACTAAAGCACCGCTACTATCTATTAATACATCAACGATATTTCCATCTCTTCCTACCACAAAAGTTTGATGAAATTCATCGCTTGAGGCATAAAGAACAGAAAATAAAAAACTAAATATAACAGTTTTTTTGAAATCTCTCATCTTATTTTTCTCTATGAATAAATTCGATAAATAGCAAAACAAGAAAAATCCTAAAACCATATATTCGCTAAAATGACCTAACTTTCTTATGATTAAATCATTAGAAATCTTCGATGATTCCGCACCAGCTTGGCTAGAGAATAAAAATATCACTGTACAAACTAAAATTAATATTATTAATGAAAAGTATTTCTTATATAAAAGTTTAATAATAATTTCTCCTTAGTATTTATTTTAATATTTTTTTCCTACTTTCTATAATACCACATTATTCAAATTAATGGTAATATTTGTAAGTAAAATAAGCGAAAAATTACTTTTATTTTTTTTCCAAACAGCTAAAAAACATAATATTTTCTCTAAATTACTCATATGATGAAAATTATTATTTTTTATTATAAATGGAAATTTAATTTCATAGAATGTAAGAAATTTCATCAATACCTCTATTATAATTTTATCTATTATGCGAAAAGATAGAGGACGATTCTTTAAATATGATTTCGAAAAAATCAATTTAACAGAGTCGCCCCCCTAATAACTTAGTAATATGTTTGCGAAATACTACAACCTAGTAGCGAACCTTACTAAATCTGATTAATAAATATCAATTATATTCCACTAACAAGTTATTTTAATTTTCTTTTCTTCTAAGTAAGTAAAGTGCAAGTAACACCGTACTTCCTATGAAGACTGAAGTATCAGTTTCCCCTTCACCTGTCTTAGCTAACATTCCTTTACTACCATCCACTTTAATACCGTCTATAGTAGGTAATAATTGTTCTGGAGTTTTCATTGGAATTTGAGGTGTCACACTTGGAACTTGAGGTTTGTCGCCTTTTGGTTCTTCCAGTTTATCTTCACGTGGTGTTTCTGGTCTATCACCTTTCGGGTCTTCCGGTTTATCCTCACGTGGTGTTTCTGGTTTATCACCTTTCGGTTTTTCCGGTTTGTCCTCGTGTGGCGGCACTGGTTTATCACTACAAGTACAATTACCATCTTTTCCGTCGCGACCGTCTTTTCCGTTCTTCACTACGAATTCTTGCTTAGTTCCGTCTGAATTTGTGATTACTAACATATGCGTTCCGTCTGAATTCTCTTTCACCTCAACCGTAGCCGACTTACCATCGATTCCGTCTTTTCCGTCGCGTCCGTCTTTTCCATTCTTCACTACGAATTCCTGTTTCGTTCCATCTGGATTTGTAATAACAATAGCGCGACTTCCATCGGTATTTTCTTTTGTTTCAATTGTTGGAGATTTTCCATCTTGTCCATTTTTCACAATGATTTCTCGTTTTGTTCCATCTGGATTTATAATAGTGATTGTATATGTTCCACCTTGATTTTCTTTTGTTTCAATTGTAGCTGATTTACCATCAATACCATCTCGTCCATCTACTCCATTATAGATAGTCTCTTCACTAATTAAAGTATCTCCAGTAGTATATGTTAAGCTATTATCATTGTCATAATAAACAGTAATATGAACCCCAATTGGTTTAGCTGTTGGTTGCAATGTTGGAGTAGAATCCACACTTCTTGCTCTTCTTGCACTTCTAGGTTGTGCTGGATAAATTGGTTTTAATTCAACTCTTGGTGCTCGACCATCTTTTCCGTTTTCTCCATTTTTGACAGTTGTTGTAATTGGTTCTTTTCCATCTGGCTGAGTAATTGAAATTGTATGACTTCCATCTGAATTTGTTACAATACTAACTGTCGGTGTGAATCCGTCTTTTCCATTGTCTCCTTTGTCACCTTTCGGTCCAGCGGCTCCTGTTTCTCCTTTGTCGCCTTTAACCCCTTTAAGGTTTCCTGCTGGTTTCCATTCTCCATCTTTCTTAACAAGTACATCTCCTGTTGTTGTATTGATGAATGTATCCCCATCTTTTCCATCTTGTGCTTCTGGTGTACTTGTTCCATTTAGAATATCTTTTCCATCACGTCCGGCTGCTCCAGCGTCACCCTTGTCACCTTTAGCTCCAACTGCTCCGTCTTGACCATCTTTAATTACAGATGTTCCTAGAACTGTATCTGTTCCTTCGTCAAACTGGTTATTTGCATTCTTATCACTATAGAACGTTAATGTCGTTTCTTTCTTAGTTTCATCGCGATCTACTTTGACTTTTGGAGTTTCTCCATCTTTACCATTTTTGATAATTGTTTCGACAGGTTGTCCATTCGGTTGTGAAATCGTAATTGTATGAGTTCCATCATTGTTTTCTTCCACTGTTACTGTCGGCGTTGGTGGCGTTAAGTCTACAACATCGATTGTAATGTCTTTTGTAATTGACTTAGTTTTACCCGCATTTGTCACTGTTACCGGGATATCAAATGCTCCAGCTACTGTCGGTGTTCCTGAAATAGTCTTACTTGCTTCATCATACGTTACACCCTCTGGAAGTTTGGTCTTATCAACCATTAATGTAGCATCTGCTGGTATTCCAAACGTAATCTGTCGAATTGTTTTTCCTAGCGCAATCATTTGACGATCATTTTTGATATCTAATGACACTGGGTCATCTACTACTTTTAGAATAATAGTTGCTTCTGCACTATCATTTGAAGTTCCTTTACCTAACAATTCAGAATCTAGCGTTGCTTTCAAGCGAATTATATATGTTCCAGGCTTGGTTGGAGTTCCTGTAATTGTATGCGTTGCAGCATTATAATTCAATCCTGCTGTTGATTCAAGGTAAGAGTTTATATCTCTTTCTGGTAAATCCACACTTAGATAACGAGCACCTAAATCTGAATGTTCACTGTGCGAAACAACCATACTTTTAATAGTCTCACCAAGTCGAATAGTTTGCTCATTTTCTGTAACATTAATAGTTACAGGAAGTGGACGAACATTAATTTTAATATGTCCCCCATCTACTGGAGACTCTGCCATTTCTGGGAAAGTAGCCTTATATGGAATTAAGTATTCTCCAATTTTAGATGGTGTTCCAGAAATTGTTCTACTTGCAACATCATAAGTAACTCCCGGCGGTAATTGACTTGTATCAACATCTAATCTTGCTTTAGCATCTGAAGAAGTTAAAACTACATTGTCTATAGCAGTTAGAACTGTCTTCTCTTGTTCCTTATTCTTAACATCAACACTTAAATCACGTGACGTTACATTTATCGTTAATGTTGCGCTCGCTGTTGAATTTCCACTAATCGTTGGACTTGTTGCTGTAAATGTTGCCGTATAAGTCCCTACTTTTGTTGGTGTTCCTGAAACAGTTTTTGTCTCAGCATCATAGTTTACACCTGGAGGAAGCTCCCCAGAAGTAATTGTTAACAATGCTCCATCAGCTTGTAACTTAATAGGAGGAAGTTCATCTAAAGCTTTCACTTCTTTTCTATTATCAGGAATAGAAAAGTTTAATGGTATACTTTTTACTGTGATGTTCACATACGCATATGTCGATTGATTTGTACCACCTGCAGTGGTTCTATTAACATAGCCATACACTTGGAAAGTCCCTACTTGAGTCGGAGTACCTGTGATTGTTTTTCTGTCAGCAGACCAACTTAAACCATTTGGTAACCATCCTCCGACTGAACTTACAGTCGTATTTGCAGGTAGTTTAAGAGTAATCGGTGGAATTGGTTCTCCTGCCGTATAAGTGTAATTAGCTGTTGGAACATTAAAACTTCCTGGAGTTACTGTAAGGTCTACTATCTTAGTGATTGACTTATTATCTTTAGTAGCCGTTACCGGTATAAAATAACGTCCTTCATACTGCCCAGTTCCTGATAAAGTCTTACTATTTCCGTCATATTTTATTCCTTCCGGCAACTTAGTAGAATCAACTGTGACTGTAGCCCCTTCTGTAGCTGTTATCACCATATCAGCAAATTTAGTTCCTTCTGATACCGTTTGTTTATCATTAGAAATCTCTAAAGATAAATCCGTTACTGGTGAAGCATTTACCTCATAAGTAAACTTCGTCTTAATCTGACGACTTTCACCTGCATTATTCATATACGTAGCAGTAACATAAGCTGTTTGAGGTTTATCTGTTTTCTTTAAAGCGTATCCTACTATCCCTGTATTATCCGCATTAGGGCTTAGCTGGATATAGTCTCCCTCTGATTCAACCGTTAAATTCGTAATCTTACTTCCATTTATCATTGAAACAGGAATATTTGGAATTGTTTGACCTTCGGTCCAAGTCTGATCACCAATGGCATTTAGTCCATCCATTACTTCGAAAGTAAATTCTCGTACTGGAGCATCTTCTCCATAATGTCCATCCTTAGCTTTCGCTGTAATCTTATGAACACCGACAGGTAAGATTACCCCATTTTCTTTTGTAATCTTGTATTTAGTTGGGTCATCTGTTCTTCTTGTAATTGTAATTCCTTCGGGAGCCGTTATATTTATTAACTCTGCATTTTCTTTATTTAATATTAAGTCACCAAGCTCTTGAGTTTCTGATTTTTTTTCAACTGCGACTGGAATAGGATTTTCAACTTGATAAAGTTTATCTGCTTTAAGTAGTACATCTGCATGAGTCAAGTAATAATTCAATCTATCACTCATATTATTAGCTACCGCACGTTCCTGAGTTCTAACAGGCACCGTGAATATTTTTTCAGTTCCAAAACTATCCGTCGTTTTAAACTTAATTATAAAGTTTTCTTGCTGTTTAGGAAGTTTTGTAAATCTTACTCGATAAGGATTTTCACCTATCTCAGAAGAACGAGCATCCCAATTATGAGATTCAAATTTAGAAATATCAACTAGTTCATATGCTACATCAGGATTTTTATCTAATCGTTCAAACTTATCAATCCTAACCTTATCCCGAGGAACAGAACTATCCATAAAACGCAATCCAAATTCAGTATAATAATGAAGAGTATCTTTTTTAGCATCCTTAATTGTTCTTCTAGCGTATGAATCTCTTAAATAATTGTGGTATTCAAAATAAGAATTATAGATTTTAGAATCATAATGATCGACATTTTCACTATCATAACCTATAGCATAACCAAAGGTTGTTGTAGGAATAACCAAATTACCTCCTGAAGCATCTGCAGCACTAGGAGATAAAACATAAGGAGAGCTCCTGTATGTATTTATTTCAAAAGTTCCAGGATTTCTAATAGTTAGAGGTATACTCTTTTCATATTGACCGTCTTTAGAAACTAAACCAATATTATAAGTCCCTTCCTTAACAGTCTTATCTAGAGTTATTTTCCCTGAAATTCTTTGATTGGTAGAATCGTAAGTTAACCCTAGATCTTTAGCCCCTTGAGTTAGTTCAACTCCTTCTTTAGGATCTATACGGCTAGTTCCAGTTTTATAACTTAGTGTTATTTCACGACCATCTTTGGTAACAGTACGATAACCAGACTCATTTTCGACAGTGATATAAGGTAATTCATTAACCGATTTCACTACTAGTTCTGTTGTATACTCTTTACCTTTAAATATAAAACCAGGGTGATAAGTACCGGGTTCTATAGTATTGCTTATTTCAGCTATAAAATTAGGATAATAGTCATAAACCCTTTTAAAACCTAATTTTTGAGCATCCTCATTCAGTGCAAACTCTCGAACAACATCATAATCACTGTAATATTGATTCTCATCTTTCAGTGAATTAACAAATTCTCTTGATACTGAGAATTCTACATTAGTAGATTCATTAGCTAAATATGAATATATTGTTTTAGACATTGGATTAAATGCTGTCGGCGTTGAAGTCGTCTCCGCATCCAACCTATAACTAACTTTCCCTGAATGCCCTGCTCGTCTAAGCTCTAAATATAATACCTCAAGAGCCTCTTCTAAAGTTCGCACACCATTATTTAATTCTTCTAGAGTCGCTTTATCTTTTGTTAAAAGTTGTTGTACTTTATTTTCTTCCTGCTTAGAATTTTCTAAATTTTTTGTCAGCTTAGCTCTAACTTCTGCACTAACATCTTTTCCAGCTAAATATTTTTCAGTTTCTTGGCTAACTGCCTTAGATTCCAAAAGTCTATTCGATAAAGTATCCTTAGCTTCTTGAACTTCTTTTGTTTCTAAAGATTTTTTATCTTCTTTTTCTTTCTTTTCTGAAGACTTCTCAATCTCTTTTTCTTTTATTTCTGTAGATTTTTCAGCCTCTTTTTCTTTTGGTAATGTTTTTCCAATATTTGTCGAAGCGGTATTTTCTACTACTTTTTTCGTTCTAGTAGAAACTGCATTCTCAGCAGTCGGCAAACTTCCCTCTTGCTCCTTATTTTTCAGTAAATCTATATCCAAAGGTTTAACATCAACAACAGGTGGATTAAGAGACTCTTTGCTAGCCACTTCGGTCCCCGTTACTTCCCCAGCTTACACTTCAGGAACATCAGATACACTACCTACATAAAACTGTGCAGCAAGAACCGATGCCACACCGACACTAAGTTTACGAATTGCATATTTCTGTCTTTTTTCTAACTTCATATTAATAAACAATCTCCTTCTATAAATATATTTCTTTAATTCTTCTTACATATAGATAATAACAAATAAAAACTTAAAAAGCTCTGAAGATTTATTAGACCTTAAAGATAAATTCTTTAGTCTTTTTACTTCACTCCTCATCAAACAATTAATAATACAAAATAATCATACTGAGTTTAATTTTAGAAAACTTATAAAATTATTTTACCCTATTATTCAACTTGTTACTATAAACTCAATAAAAAGCGATTAAATTTTCGATATTCATTATCTCTAATATACATAGACAATACTCCAAAAGTATACCACGAATTATGATTCTAAGTAAATATTTTTAATATAATTTTAATACAAATTTAATATGATTTAATATTTGGTTTTAAATTATTATAATCTTACTAAGTGCTAATTAGAGAGTTTTTTTCTTTGCTTTTTATTTGAAATCTTCCACTAAATAACTTTAGAAAATAAAAGTATAATAATTTAGGTTAATATGATAAAAATAATTTTTAATTGTACTTTATTTTAATAAATTTATTTCATATATTTATTATTAATACTAATATATCTATTTTTAATTTTATATATTAAATGATTTTAATATCGAAATTCTCTTTAAATCTTATTTTTCTATTGCTTTAAAATTTCTTTTAATCTATTTTCCAACAAAAATACACTATATTATGATATAATATAAGAAAACGAATTCAAATAATGGAGGTCTGTTATGCCACGTATAGTTGCTAGAGGATTTAAAAAAGAAGATTTAAAAAAAGTTAGTGCTGAACTTTTCGATACTATTGCTGAAATAATCGAAAGACCACGTGAAGCATTCACATTAGATTTAATTGAAAGTGTTGCTATTCTTGATGGAGAAGAAATCAGCAGAGCAAACTTAGAAATTGGATGGGTTCACCGTCCTGTAGAAGTTTGCGAAAAAGTTGCTAATGCTGTTAATGAACTTTTCAAACCACTTGGTTACGAAACAGTAATGATTTCATTTAAAGATATCGATTTAGCATACGAATTTGTATTCAAAAAATAATTATTAAAAAAGGAACGTCTAAAATTTTGATTTTCTTAATCAATTTTAAACCGTTCCTTTTCTCTTGTAATAAACCAATAAACCACGATGACTATATAATACGAAGAGACTACTCCTGAATCCCTAAATTTTTAAAGTTCATATGAAAACTCATAGACGTAGTGGTTTATTGGTATCTAGATGTGCTTTATAAAAGCTTTTTAGATATCTAATAAACTGTGCGGTGGTGACTCGACAAAATCTTGTTTCTTAAGAAACCACGATTTTTGAGTCACTCCCTTTCAAATCACTCTTTTTGTATTACCCTTTTACTTGAGTTTCATACATTTTCTTATAACTTCCATCTAGGTGCAACAACTCTTCATGCGTTCCACTTTCTATGACTTTCCCTTTTCTAAGGACATAAATCATATCTGCATTTTTTATAGTTGATAACCTATGAGCTATTATAAGCGTTGTTCGTCCTTGTTTTAATTCTTCTATAGCACGACTGACATTTTGTTCTGTTTCACTATCAATATTCGCCGTCGATTCATCAAGAATTAAAATCTTAGGATCTTTAGCTAAGGCTCTTGCTAGACAAATAAGTTGCTTCTCCCCTGTTGAAAAGTTATTTCCACCTACTTCTACTTTTGAGTCCAACGAGCGATTTTCTAATATGAAATCTCCTCCAACTCTAGATAAGGCCTCTCTGGCAATTTTCTCATCATTTGAAGTAGTAATATTTTCAAGTAAGGTACCTTCAAATAAAAATGAATCCTGAAGTACTATCGCCGTTTTTTCTCTTAGATACTCCTTACTATAATCATTTATATTTCTACCATTAATTAGGACATTACCTTTAGTCGCACTGTAGAACTTAACAATCAAGTTCATAATAGTACTCTTACCGCTTCCCGTATGTCCTACAAAAGCTACAGTTTGATTTTCTTTAATTTCAAGATTCAAATCACGAAGCACATAAAAATCATCTTTATAAGAAAAATACACATCTTCAAATTTAATATTTCCTCGGAAATCATCCTCGGTAATATCGTTATGATTGTCTTCCTCGATTTCTAGCTTAAGTATCTCTTGAATATTTATAGCCGCACCTTGCGCTCTGATATAATTAGAAATCCCCATCGTAAAGTCTGCGATTCTATAAATTATATCGGTAGTATAATTTATAAATAGATATACCATTCCCAATGTAATGCCATAAACATTATTAAAATGTGAATACGAATAGTAATAAACAATACCTATGAAAATCACAATTCTAAATACTCCAGTTATATTATGAAGTAACAGACTATCTACTAGATTTAATTTTTTCCAATATTTATAGCGTTCTTCATTATGCTTATTCCAGTCTTCAATACTTTCTTTCTCTTTATTGAAAGCTTTGATGATTTCTAAATTTTGATAATTTTCATTTATAATTCCATTACTTTGAGAAAATTTGCGTCTGTATCCCTTAATACTATCTATAGATAACTTGTTGTAAATTTTTAATACTATAAACATTACCGGGAATAACACTAGCATAAATAATCCAAAACGTACATCTACATAAAATAATACAATATAAGAAAAAATAATCTTTAGCACGATTATTAATATCTGCACAAATGTCGAAACGAAAAATGTTCTAATTTGGTTAACATCACTCGTTATCCTAGATACTACAGAACCAGCTGGCATATTATCGAAATACTTAATCGGTAGGCTTTGTATATGATCATATACCTGCATCTGGATTCTAACATAAACCTCATTAGCACCTTTTACTAAGTAAATATTTCTAATATAGTTAGAAATCCCTGAACATAATAGTATAAGTCCATAGCCAGCTATTACTACCAATGATTTTAGAATTATCTGACGTGTCAAATTTCCAGTTATACCATCAAAAACTTTCGACAACACATATACACCAGCAACACCTAATCCCACATTTAGTAGCGAAAAGACAAAACCTATTATATAAGATTTCTTTGCTTCTTTCATATAAGGAAGAAATTGAAATAACGGATTTTTATTCTTCATCATCTTCTACCTCCTTATTTTGATACTCATCTAGTTGTTTATACCAAGGGCATTTTTCAAGAAGCTCATCATGCGTTCCGAAATTTAATATTTTACCATTATCTAATACAACTATTTTATCAGCATGCCTTACTGCAGAAATTCTATGGGCTACTATTATATTAGTCTTACCTTCTCGAGTTTTCTTAATATTTTCAATAATAGTTTTTTCAGTATTAGAATCTACAGCACTCAAACTGTCATCAAGTATTAATATTTCAGGATTAGATAACAATGCTCTCGCTATACCTAGACGTTGTTTTTGACCACCCGATAGAGATAAACCATTTTCTCCTACAAGAGTATCAATACCATCTTTAAATCTACTAATATCCTTTTTAATATCAGCTTGTTCCAATACTTCGTCTAACCTATCCTCTAAATCATATCTATAAAACAACACATTTTCTTTTATAGATTTTGAGAACAACTGATATTCTTGTGGTGCGTACCCTATTTTTTCTCTAACAGAATAATCATAATATCGCTCCATTCCCTTGCCGTCAAGAAGTAGCGTATTTTTCTCTATCGGATATAATCGAAGTAATTGCTTGATAAATGTCGTTTTCCCACTACCAGTTTTTCCTACTACACCTATAGTTTCACCTTTATTAATTGTAAAATTAATATCTTCTAGTATATGATTATTATCCTCATAACTAAAATTAAATTCTTTAAATTCAATACTATTATTAAACTCAAAATTACTTTCAGCTAAGTCATTATTAACATCTGCTTTTTTATCAGAGATTTCTAGGACTCTTTTTGTAGCTTGACGCACTTCTATAATCATAATAACTAACTCAGATAAAGCAATATACGGCCACTGAATCATACCTATAACTACACAGACTGAGATTAACTCTCCTAATGTCATCATCCCTAAATTAATAAAGTAAAATCCAAAAGCTACAGCTATAATATAACTTGTCGCTAACGATACTGTATTAAGTGGTTGATAGACAAGAGTTTTCTTCATGTATTCTTCATTACTTCTAGCATAGCTTCTAAGTTTTCCTACAAAACTATTTCTCACTCTATCTAGCAAGCTATAAGCTCTAATTACACGAATACCTTTAACATTTTCTAAAGTCTCTTCTGTAATTTCATCCATAGTTTTCGCCATCTCATTATAGTATTTTTCCTGCACATTACGTCTTCTAACTAAATAAATAGTCTGAAGAATCAAAGGTATATGAATCAGTAATAAATAAATTAAGCTAGATTTGTTAAATATAAGAACACTTATAAATAAATTGTAAATTATCCCATCAAAAATTAATAAAATACCATAACCAAAAAGTGGTGCAATATAATTCGTAATATCATTCGTTGATCTACTAATAACTTCTCCAATACTAAATTTATTAAAAAATACCGGAGTATGTCTATAAATATCATATTGAATATCATAGGTCATATCTTTAATAACTTTATCATATCCTATAAATGTATAGTATTCTTTAAAGAAATAAACAATATATAGTGCTATTCCAGCTAAAACAATTCTTAGAATTTCATTAACTACACCATCAAAATCAATATTTCCTCCTGCTATACCATCAACTATATAACTTAACCTATCAGTTGGGTATAACGTAAAATAATAAGATGCAATAGAAACTATTAGTGCAATTATTATGCGTTTTTTATCTCTATAAATAAGACTTGCTATTTTATTAAATATTTGCTTATTATTTATCGTTTTGTCCATTTTTCACCCTCCTTTTTTCATTTATTAAACTATATTTTAATAATTATAACATATTTAAACACTTAATTTTATTAAAAAGTAAATAAAACAGGAATAACTAAAAAATTCTTATTTCCCAGTTATTCCTATTCATTTTTTGAATATATATGATTAGAGCATATAATTAATTTCGACTTAAGCTACTCATTATAGGGAGTGACTCAAAAATCGCAATTTCGAAGAAACAAGATTTTGTTAAGTCACTTCCGCACAGTTTATTAGATATCTAAAAAACTTTTATAAAGCGAATTTAGATATCAATAAACCACTGCATCTATGAGTTTTCATATGAACCTTGTTAAATTTTAAGACTTTTGGAGCAACACCAAATCCAAAATAGCAACTTCTTAGTTATTTTTCTTTTTTAAACTCCGCTATTGCATCCTTAGCAAGTTTATCAACAACCTCATTAAGTTCAACACCTGTATGTGCCTTCACTTTTACAAAATTTACCTTCACTACTGATTTTACCTTATTATAAAATTTCACATAATCCTGTGTATAAGGTAAGTTAGCTTGCCAATCTCCAGTTGCCCAAGATTCTATTCCTTTATAGTCATAAAATAAAGTGATTTCTTTGATTTTTCTATCTACTGCGTACCACATAACATATTTGGCTGCCTCTAATTCTCCAGCAACATTGTGTAATTGAGCATAATCTTCTCTATTTCCAGCATGTTTGAACTCATATTTCTTATCACCATCTACTATAACTACACCAGAACCATAGATACCTTGTACTCTATCAAAACTTCCATCTATATATGCATACACTCCATCAACTGCTTCCACATTCTCTATCTTTTCTTCATTACCTTTTACAAACTCTTCTGCTTCTTCTATAGTTTTAAAACTTTTGTATATCGCACCCTTAAAACCTGTAACCTGCTCTTTACACTCATCCCATGTTGAAAATATTCCAGTTTTTTTACCTTTTCTTACCGCATAAAATTTAGTCATCATATTCTCCTAACAAAAAACATTTACTTTAAAATTATACTACATAGAAAATATTTAGTAAAATTTAAACTGTATCAACTGTCCTCTAACACAAAACATTATAGTTTATAATTTAGGTTTCCAAAATCAAACTCAACTGCAACATTTATTCTGCCACTACTACTAAAAAATTATACATTATTTAAATCTTTTTTTATGAAAAACAAAGAAAATTTTTGAAAATACAATAGAAGAAAAAACTCCTATTGATTGAATTTTTATGTATTTTGTTGTAAAATTGAATTGCTTATGAAAAAATATTAAAGAAATTTTTTTATTTTATAAAGACAATTTAGGAGACATGATAATGAGTAAATATCATTTTATAGGTATTAAAGGATCCGGTATGAGCTCACTTGCTCAAATCGTTTACGATATGGGACATCAAGTACAAGGTTCAGACGAGGAAACATACTTTTTTACACAAGAAAAATTAGAACAAAGAAACATTCCTATGTTTAACTATGGAGTAGAGAATATAAAAGAAGGATACGAAATAATTTTAGGTAACGCCTTTAACGAGACTCATATCGAATATAAACGTGCTAAAGAACTAGGCTTAAAAACTTACACATACGCTCAATTTCTTGGTAAACTGCTTTCTGATATTCCTTCAATAGCAATTACTGGAGCACATGGGAAAACAACCACAACAACAATGGCAAGTAATATCTTTAAACACAGTCACGTTACCTCTTACCTAATCGGTGATGGTACTGGTCACGGAGAAAAAAATTCTAAATTTATGATAGCTGAAGCTTGCGAATACTATAGACACTTCCTTGCATATCATCCAGATTATGCTATAGTTACAAATATTGACTTCGATCACCCTGATTATTTCAATGATGAACACGACATGTTTGATGCATTCCAAAGCTTTGTGAATCAAGTTAAAAATACAGTAGTAATCTGCGGTGATGATCGCTTAGCTTCACAACTTAAACCAACTACTGCAAAAACAATTAAGTATGGATTTAATGATGGGAATGATTATCAAATCAAAAATGTTCAAACTACACCAGAACACAGTAAATTCGACATTTATAAAAATTCTGAGCTATTAGGAACATTTACAATGGCAGTCTTTGGATTACATGATATTTCTAACGCTACCTCAGCAATCGCTTTAGCTGATTTAGTTGGTATCAGTATTGAAAAAATTCAAGAGTCACTTGATTTATATAAACCTGCTGAAAGAAGATTTAGCGAACACAAAATTGGAAACAATGTTATTGTTGACGACTATGCTCACCATCCGAGTGAGATTAAAGCAACTATCGACAGCGCACGTAGAAAATACGCAGGCAAAGAAGTTATCGCTATTTTCCAACCTCATACGTATACACGTACAGCTAAATTCCTAAATGAATTTGCTGAAAGCTTAGAAACAGCAGATAAAGTATTCCTTTGTCCAATCTTCGCTTCAGTACGTGAGAAGGAAAAAATTGTTGGAATTGAAGATTTACAAAAAGTAACTAAAGGTGCTCAAATAATAAATAGTGAAAATGATTTTGATAAACTTAACTTTGACAATAGTGTATTCCTTTTTATGGGAGCTGGTAACATTAATAAACTTTGTCATAAATTTATCGAACACAAATCAAAATAATTTAGTTGTATTATAATCAATATTAAAATATAATTGATTATAAGGACTTATAAAGGAGGAAATATTATGTTAGATATAAACTGGTTAATTTTAGCTTATGCTGGAATCTTTTTAGCAGGAGTAGGAGTATTAATCCTATGCATAAGCGCTGCAATTACACTTGGAACTGTTAGAAAATCACTAACTGTTGCTACTGAATGTGTAGAAGATGTAACAAATATTGCAGAAGATGCTCTTAATCTTGCTAAAGACCTAAATCAAACAGTTAAAAAAGTTGAAGGTAACCTAGAGCCAATCATGGCAGAAACTAATATTTTATTGCAAAACACAAACATCTTAGCAGAAGACTTACAAGTTAAATCTGAAAAGCTAGATCCGCTGTTCAATTCAGCAGAAGGATTAGCGACATCTATTAACGGATTACAATCTTCAGTAGATACTATGAAATCTAATGTTACAGGATTTAAGAAAAATACTGATGAAAAAATCGAAAATCTTTCTGAAAAAGTAGAAGAAAATAAAGCTAAAGCTTCTAATTTACTTAACAAATTCTTAAAGAAAGATAAAGTTGAAGAAGAAAAATAATATTTAAATTGAAACAAAATAATAATTTAAAATAACAAAAATTAAAAAATATTTTATATCAAGTATTCTTTAAAAAGTATTTTATAATCTGTTATAAAATTTAGAGGAGTAACACAAAATCATTAATTTGTGTTGCTCCTCCTTTGTACTAGCAAAATCTTATCTATTATCTCTTAATTTTATATTTATCTCACTTATACTATTTTTAATACTAAAATATCGAACTGTTCCTATTAAAATATAAACCACAGTAGCTGTAATCAGCATTAAAATTAAAGTAGTAAGACTACTAAACCATTTCAAATAGTAGCCCGCTAACACAAGTGGTAACATAATAAGAAAATAATGTGATACAAATACTGTTACTATATTATCATTTAACTTACTTTGAAATACTTTACCAGCTAATCCTTGTAATAAACCTAAAATAGCATATACTAAAGTTTGAATTAATACTGCCGTATTTAGATTATCAAAACTCTGAATATACAATGGCATACCAGGATAAAACTGACCATACAAAATACCAAATATTAGATTAATAACATTTCCTACTCCTATCCCTAACAACATAAATATTACAATTTTTTGAAATAATTTCATTTTAATACCTCCTATAATCCTAATTTCATCTTAAATTCTTTTAACATCCTACGTGATACATAACTTATATCCGAATTTTTATAATTTATAACTATTGTTCCTCTCAATCCTAAATCTAAACTATGAATATATTTAACATTAGCTATTTCACTTTGAGATATTTTTATAAAATCCTTAGTTAATGTACTCTGCACTTCATATAATTTTTTTCTAACAATAAATCTACCTTCAACTGTAACTACATATACTTTTCTATCTTCAACATATACCCTTATAATATCCTCCGTATTTAATAAACGTACTTTCCCATCTAAAACTCCTATAAAGTAATCTTCCTTATTTTCTATATAATTCACTAAATTTTGAATCTCATCATTCACTTTATTTGTTGATATAGTAACTATTGTTTCTCCAAATTTCTTATCTATATTTAATTCAACTTTCATATCTTTAGCTCCTTTCATAATTATATTTTATATAATAAATATTTAAAAATCTATAGATAATGCATATTCGGTTAGTTTTCTTGTTTATTCGGTAATTTATATTCTAATTACAAATACAGTATATTCTAGGAGTGACTCAAAAATCGCGATTTCTTAAGAAACAAGATTTTGTCAAGTCTCTTTACGCAGTAGTTTATTAGATATCTAAAAAGCTTTTATAAAGGCGCATTTAGATATCAATAAATCTCTACGTCTATACGTTATAATATACACTTTTTTAAAATTTAGGACTTTTGGATTATCCCAAATAATTTATAAAAAATATATTTAAATAATAGGATAATTAATATTAGAATACGTTTTCTTTTGTTTTTCTCATAAAAATAAGTTCTTATACTTGATTTTATTTATATTTTAATATATTATACTTTAGTATTAAATTTTAAAAGGAGATATTTTTTATGTTAAATGAATTTAAAAAATTTGCATTTAAAGGAAATGTATTAGACTTAGCTATCGGGGTTATCATGGGGGCAGCTTTTGGTAAAATCGTTAGTTCATTAGTAACTGATATTATGATGCCATTAATTGGATTACTTTTCCCTGCTAAACCAGACTTCACTAACTTAGCTTGGAATAATATTAAATACGGGAACTTCATTCAAATTACAATCGACTTCTTAATTACAGCAATCGCAATCTTCATTTTTGTTAAAGCTATCAACACAGCTAAAGACAAAATGTCTAAAGAAGAAGAAGCTGAAGAAAAAGCACCAGAAGTTGATGCTAAAGAAGAACTTCTTAAAGAAATCCGTGATTTACTAAAAAAATAATAAATTAAAATTTCAAGGTCTGACAATGTCGGATCTTTTTCCTATATAAAATTAAAACTCAATGGTAGATTTCTAATTATACAATTTAAAAACGGGAGTGACTCAACAAAATCTTGATTTCGAAGAAACAAGATTTTGTCGAGTCACCCCCGCACAGTTTATTAGATGTCTAAAAAGCTTTTATAAAGAAAATTTAGATATCAATAAACCACTGCGTCTATGAGTTATCATATACACTTTTTTTAAATTTAGAAATTTTGGATCAAACCCTTTTATTTATTTACAACATTTGCAGATGTTCCAGTTGTAATAACCTCTACAGCCGCTTCTAATCCACCTTCTACAAGGTTTTGGATTGCAGTTTCTGTATAAAACGCTGTATGAGGTGTGTAGATTACATCATCGCGATCTATTAGAGTTTGTAATAATTCATCATCAAACTCTTTTCCTTCAAAGTTTTTAGGAACATATTTACCTTCATTTTCATAAACATCTAACCCTGCTCCAAGAAGTTTCCCGCTATCTAGAGCTCGTAAAACAGCCTTAGTATCTACTAGCATACCACGAGCAGCATTTAATAAAATTGAATTATCTTTCATCTTAGCAAGAAATTCATCATTTACCATATGATTATATTCTTTAATAGCTGGCATATGAATAGTAATAATATCTGAATTCATAATTAGTTCATCTAAATTCTCAACATAGTCTAGAACTTCTTTTGCCGCTTCATTTTGATAAACATCATAACCTAAAACTTTAGATCCTAAAGCACTGAATAATCGAGCAGCTTGAGTACCGATTCTTCCAGTACCTATAACACCTACTGTTAAAGTTCTAAGTTCACGTGATAATATCCCTGGATTCCAAGAAAAATTATGTTTTTCTAAATTGCGTTGAATTTTGTTTGTATTTCTACTAATACGTAATGCAGAAGTTAGTACATGCTCAGCAATAGCATTTGGTGAGTATGATGGTACATTCGTCATTTTAATTCCAAACTCAGACATTAACTCTAAATCATAAATATCAAAACCAGCTGAACGAGTCGCAAAAACTTTGACTCCTTGTTCTTTAGCATATTCATATACATCACGTTCAAAAGGTTTGTTTTGAGCTAGAACTACACCTTCTTTACCTTCTAGTAAATGTTTGTTAGCTGATGTAAGTTCCTCTGCATAAACATCAATCTCAACTTCAGAATGAGCATTTCTCCAATTTTCTAATGCACTTTTTTCATCTTCTCTTAAATTAAAAAATACTAATTTCATCTCTTTTCCTCCTTATACAAAGTACTAGTTCAACTGTATTCTAGTAAACTTCTAATAAAATCAATATAACTAATTTTACCATAAAAATTAATTTACTAAAACTATTTTATTTCATTTTTCAAAAATTTTCTTGATAATTTCAAACAATTTGATATTATTTTCCGCTATTTTATAAACGTTAACATTCTCTGGTGATTTTCGCTTATAACGATTTATCCAAATTGCTTTCCAGCCTGCATTATCCGCTCCAACTATATCATTTTCCAACGAATCTCCTATATAATATAGAGAATCATTAGGAAGCTGTAGTTTTTCTTGCATGATTTCAAATATCCTAACATCTGGTTTATTTATACTATAATCACCTGAGACAATGATATTCTCTTTATCAATCCATCTTTCAACACCTAATGCTTTTATCTTAGACCATTGATGTTCACTTGGTCCATTAGTAATAATTCCTAACTTTACATTATTTTCTTTCACTAGTTCTAAAATACTTATAGTTATATTAGACATTTGTAATTTTTGTTGATTCTTTTTATATTCTTTCTGCATATCAAGAGCTTGTTCATCAGTTAGAATAACACCTAAGTCTTTCGCCGCTTCTTGAATTCTATAAATATGATATTCATCCATAGTCATCTCACCATTTCGAGAAGCTTCAAATTTCACATCACTATAATGTCGACTCAAAAGATAAAATTGTTCCATATCAATATCCATATCGAATAGACTCTTATATGCATTTTCAAATGGAGCTATCTGTTCATATAACGTATCATCCACATCAAAAACCAGACCAATCATTTTATTCTCCTTATATTAAAATCAACTCAATATCACTATAATTATTCCGCTAAATCCAATGAGTCAGGCGCTTTAATTATTAATTGAGTTGATTACAAAAATTATTTCATTAGTTTTTCTATTTTATTTTTTGCTTCTTCTAGCGTTTCACTATTTTCTAACTTCTCTAAAACTAACTTTAGAAGTATTTCTTTATAATCCATAAACTGTTCATCTGTCATGCCTTCTACATTCTTCATGTTATCCATACTATTCTCCATTTCGATACATATTATATTGTTGTTTACTATTATATCATATCAATAATTTTATTACTAACATCTAATATTTTAATAACCTCTCCTAGATTCTCAACTATTTTATAAGCTTTTTCTTTACAGACTTCATCCGGTTCAAACATATCTGGAACCATAATAACTTTGGCACCTGCTGTACTTCCTGCAATTACACCAGCCTTAGAATCTTCCAAAACTAAGCATTCTTCAGGTTTTACTCCTAAACGCTCTGCCGCTAATAAAAACACATCTGGTGCTGGTTTACCATTTTTCACCTCTGCACCACTAGCAAGCTCATCTATATATTTTACAAGACCTGTTTTTTCCATATTGTTTGTTATATGATTCATATTAGAAGATGACGCTACCACAACTTTGTAATTATTATCTTTTAGATATATTAACAATTCCTCTATAAATGGCATTTTTTTAGGACCTGTCGTAAACAATATATCCTCTATATATTTATAATGATCATCAACTAATTGCTTTCCACTAATATCAGAATCCTTAAAATAATTTTCCCAAAATTCATAAATACTCTTTGTAGTAAAACCTAATACTAAAAGAGTCTCTTCTCTAGTCATTTCATAACCTTGTTTTTTCGCACTATGAATAAATGCTTCTGTAGCCAAACTTTCGGTATCTACCATTAATCCATCCATATCAAATAACACTGCTTTTATACTCATGTTTATCCCCTTCGCTTTTTCTTTTATATCTTTCATCTAAATTTTTACTTTATAACCTTTAAATTATTATATCATACTTAGTATTTCATGGGAAAATGTTTCTTTACCAGTATTATCAGCCCAAGATAATAAAAATATAATTGTCGATATCCAATATCCACGTTAATAAATATTAAAACACTATATTACCTTTAAATTCAATATATTAAGCGTATTAAAATTTAAAAACAACGATAATAGCTTACTTTTTATTTCACTTTTTGTTTGAAAAAATTTTATTTTTAGTGTATTATATAAAAACGTAGTAAAGCTACAATAATTTTTAATATAATATTAAACATGAGGTTAAATTTATGAAAACAGCTTTTGTGTGCGATTCGGCATTACAAATTAATAAAAATTTTGCAAATAACAATCCAATTACAGTTATTCCGGTAGAGGTTCGTCTTGATGATGAGATTTTCGAGGATAACGTAACTATAACTCCTGATGAATTTTACGAAAGAATACACAACGGACAAAAACCTAGTACAAGCCAACCTGCAGTAGGTAAAATTTTAAGCGTTTATGAAGATTTAAAACAACAAGGAGTAGAGCGTATCGTTGCCTTTAGCGTTTCTTCTAAACTGTCTGGAACATATTCTTCTTTCGTTCAAGCTAAGGAACTTATCGATGGTGTAGAAATCAAGATAATCGATACTCTTCAAATAGCAAGAATGGTAGGAATAGCTATCGAAAAAATTATTAAAGAATTCGAGACAGGAAGTCTAACATTCGAAAATATAGAAAATAGATACTTAGAACTTTCACAGCAACACAATGTTCTTGTAACAGTTGAAACTATGCAATATTTATATGCAGGAGGTAGACTTACTAAAGCTCAGTTCGTTCTATCAAACCTACTAAATATTCTTCCTATTATCACTATTAAAGATGGTCTCCTTGCAGTAAGTGGTAAACATAGAGGAATGAATAAAGTTCTTTCAAAAATGTGTGAAGAAATAAAAGAAAGAAATCCAAAGAGTTTATTTGTTCTTTATACAACAGATGAATTATTAGAAAAAGCAATGGCATCTATTAAGAAAACTTTTGGTGATATCGAAGTTGAAACAGAAATCGTTTCTCCCGTAATTGGATCTCATGCAGGACCTAAAGCTATCGCAATAGGATATTTAGGTTACGATAAATAAAAAACAAAAATACCTTAGAATTAGGATTATAACTAATTCTAAGGTATTTATTTATTAAGCGTGACTCCAAATCATAATGTTAAAAAAATCAAATTTGTCGAATCAATTTCATTTTTTATTAAACTATTTTAAAATTTGTATCTACTAATGCAACTTGAAGTTTTTCTTTTGAAGCATTTCCTTCTACTACAATATTTTTATCTTGGATATTAACTTCAACATTGTCTACATTATCTAGTTTTGATAATCTTTCTTTAACAGCAGCGGCACAACCACCACATTTTACTCCTTCGATACTATATTCATTTTTCATTATTAATCCTTCTTTCATTTTAATGATTTTATTAATTTAATTTTACTCTTTTTAATCTTAAGGCATTTAGAACTACAGATATAGAACTAAAGCTCATTGCAGCTCCTGCTAGCATTGGATTTAACAATGGTCCACCGAATATGTAGAATACTCCCATTGCAAAAGGAATACCTATAATATTGTAGAAGAATGCCCAGAATAGATTTTCTTTAATATTTGTTATAGTTTTTTTACTTAAAACTATAGCATTAACAACAGAATTTAAGTCAGGTTTCATTAACACTATATCTGCTGCGTCGATCGCTACATCTGTTCCTGTTCCTACTGCTATTCCAACTTCTGCTTGAACTAATGCTGGTGCATCATTAATACCATCACCAACCATTGCTACCTTTTTACCTTTAGCTTGAAGTTTTTTGATTTCATTTGCTTTATCTTCTGGTAAAACTTCACTAACAACTTTGTCTATCGATAATTGTTCTGCAATTACCTCAGCAGTTTTTTTATTGTCACCAGTCAACATAACTACCTCTAACCCTAAGCTATGTAATTTTTCAACAGTTTCTAGACTACTTGCTTTTATTTGATCGGCAACAGCTATAATTCCAGCTAGTTCAGAGTCTACAGCTATGAATAATGGTGTTTTCCCTTCTGAAGCATATTTCTCTGCTTTTTCAACTGAATCTTTTGTAACAATATTATTTTCCAACATTAGTTTTTCATTACCGATAAGTACTGACTTTCCATCAACCATTGATGAAATACCTAATCCTGTTAATGAACTAAAATCTTTAACTTCTAACAGCTCTAAATTTCTATTTTTAGCTTCATCTACTATAGCTAGACCTAATGGGTGTTCTGAAAGATATTCTACACTCGCTGCAAGTTGCAAGAGAACTTCTTCAGATAAATTATTAAATGTCATTATATCAGTTACTGAAATTTTACCTTCTGTTAATGTTCCAGTTTTATCAAAAACAACAGTATCAACTTCTTTAGCTAACTGCAAAGCTTCTGAACTTTTTATTAAAATACCGTGTTCAGCTCCCTTACCTGTACCTACCATTATAGCTGTCGGTGTAGCTAAACCTAAGGCACAAGGACAAGCAATAACAAGCACTGCGATAATAATTTTTAGAGAAAAACTCCAAGATGCATCTCCAACAAAGTACCATAAAATTCCAGCTATTAGTGCTAAAACAATAACAATAGGAACAAATACTCCTGAAATTTTATCAGCAAGTTTTGCGATTGGAGCTTTAGAATTCTGAGCATCTTCAACAAGTTTAATAATCTGTGATAAAGTAGTGTCTTTACCCACTTTAGTAACTTTCATTTTAAAAACACCTGTTTTATTAATACTAGCTCCGACAACTTTACTATTTATTTCTTTTTCTACTGGGATACTTTCCCCTGTTAACATCGATTCATCTACAGTCGAACGACCTTCAATCACGACTCCATCAAGAGGTACTTTTTCACCAGGACGAACAAGTAGTATATCACCTGTAGATATTTCATCTACGGCTACTACATGTTCTTCACCATCTATAATTAAATTAGCAGTTTTTGGTACCAATCCGACCAACTTACTAATAGCATTTGTAGTACGACTTTTAGATACTCCTTCAAAGTATTTACCTAGTGTAATTAGCGTTAAGATCACCGCTGCAGATTCATAGTACAAATTCATAGCTGCATGTTCATCACCTAAATATATCAATACGGTTGAATAAACACTATATAAGAATGCTGCCCCTGCTCCTAACGCTACTAAAGAATCCATATTAGGTTTTCTTCTAAGAAGAGCTCTAATTCCTACACTAAAGAATTTTCTACCAAAATACGAAACAGGTAACACCAGAATAAACTGTACAGTTGAAAATAATCTTGGATTTCCCATTGGACTTAAACTTTCCAACATAGGTAATCCCACCATCTCAGCCATCGCTATGTACAACACAGGCACTGTAAATATAGCTGAATAAATAAATCTTTTCCAAATACCATCTATTTCTTGTTGTTTTTTCTCGGCTTGGTCATCTACCGAATTATCTATCTCTAATCTTGCTTTATAGCCCGCTTCTTCTACTTTTCTCTCAATCTCAGCTACACTTAATTTTTCTTTATCAAATTCTACTACCATCTTCTCAGTAGCGAAATTTACAATAGCTTTTTCTGCTCCATCTAAAGATGAAATCGTATCTTCTATATTTTTCGCGCACGTTGCACAACTCATTCCTTCTAATATAAATGTTCGCTCTTCAATACTAGAAACATAAGTAAGCTTATACCCCAATTTTTCTACAATCTTTTCTACTTCCGTTCTATCTATTCCTTCTTCTCTGACAAGAGTAAGTTTACTTGTCGCAAGATTCACATTAACATCCGATAAATTATCGACTTGTTTTAAACCCTCTTCAATATGCGTTGCACAAGAAGCACAGCTCATCCCTTCAATTAAATATGTTTCATTTTTTACCATATATTAATCACACCTATCTTTTAAATATTTTTATTCGTCTACAATTGTAGTCTTTGTTGTAAATTAATTATACTACCACCTAAAAGTATTGTCAACAATATTTTAAATAATCAATAACAGCTATCATTATGATATAGAGAGTGACTCAAAAATTGTGATTTCGTAGAAATCGATTTTGTCGAGTCACCCCCGCACAGTTTATTAGATATCTAAAAAACTTTTATAAAGCAAATTTAGATATCAATAAACCACTGCGTCTATGAGTTATCATATGAACTTTGTCAAATTTTAGGACCTTTTTATCAATCCCAGCTGATTTTCTAGGATTTAATTTAAAATTTAAAGCTGTAGATTTATTAAAACCTACAGCTTTTTACAATATTAATTTTTACTCTCTAACTTTTCATTCATCTGACGACGTAGTTTAGAGAAATCTTCTTTAACTACTACAGTATCAGCAATAAAGTCATGAAGTCCTTTTTTCTTATTTGTGAAAGCTACTGCTAAATACGGCAAGTATACTAAGAATATCGTTAATAATCTACCTACTAGCTCACGATAAACTACATCTACGAAACTTAACTTTTCCCCTTTATTAGTCTCTACCTTTATCTTCATAATCATCTTACCTAAGGTTTGAGAGAAGAAGTAAGTCATAGCTATAAAGTAAGTAAACATAACAATAACATAACTCAGAGATTCTTCTCCTAAGATAGGAAAATCTAATTGCTTATTCAAAAGTCCAAAACTAAAAGTATTTAATAAACTAGATATAGCATAAATAACTATCATATCAATTACATATGCAACAAATCTAATCCAAAAGCCTGCATAGAAATTTTTAGAAAGTACTAAATAATCTTCTAATGAAGTTGGCAATGAAAAATCTTTTTCTAATTTTTCTTGTGTTTCTTTAGCATCTTCATACTCCTTAACAAGTTCTTCATTTTGTGCAATTTCATTCAGTACTACTCCCCCATTAAGAAACAGGTCATATGAAGGTGTATTATTATTTAAATCGTTGTTCATTTAAATTCCCTCCCTATCCTAAGTAGCTACGCTCAACTTTGTTTGAATTTACTTCGCTATTTAATTCAGAGATGAAACTTTTTGTTGTTGCTTTTACAAATCTAGAAATTAAACTTTCTGCAGTTTTATCAGCTCTTAACTCGATCATAGTTGGATTAGATAACCCTTTTTCTTCTTTTATTAAATCAATAAGTTCATCTTCAGTACCTACTTTATCAGCTAATTTGTTCGCTACTGCTTGAGTACCAGTGTAAGTTCTACCATCAGCAAGTTTCTTAACCTCATCTTCACTTAAGTGTCTACCTTCTGCTATAGCTTTTACAAATCTTTCATACGCTTCTTTATTTTGTTCTTGCAATATTTTTCTAGTTGATTCTGGTAAGTCTTCTGTTAAGCCACCTACTGCTTTTTGCTCTCCAGAACGAATAGTTTCTTGTTTAATTCCGTGATCGTTTAAAAATTTTTGAGCAGAAACATAACTCATGATTACTCCTAAAGAGCCAGTGGTTGTTTCAATATTCACAAAGATTTTCTTAGCTGGCGTAGATACATAATATCCACCCGAAGCAGCTATTTTCTTCATTGAGACATAAACATCTTTACCACTATTTTTTAAAGCATTATATAATTCAGCAGTTTCATAAACTCCCCCACCTGGTGAGTTTACTGATAATAGTATAGCTTTAACATTAGGATTATTTTTAGCTTCTTTGATTTGATTTAACACAGATCCTCTTGAATAAGTGTTCGTCATTTCAGCATTAATTTCACCATCTATAGAAATTTTCTGAATAATTTCACTACTATCACCTTTTTTCAAAGTTAATTTAGTAACACTTTGTTCTTGTAAAAACTCTGTTAAATATCCATTTAATTCTGCATCGTCTTTTTTACTGTTGTTACTTGATGTGATAGTTCCTTTAATTAACGAAAATACTACTAAGACCACAACAATAACTGTTGATATCAATCTTTTATTCTTAAAATTCATAATTTTTTCCTCCAAAACTTTATTATATTTTTTTTGTAAAAAGCCAGTGACAAATAACCCTTTAGCCATCTGTCCCTAGCTTTTAATCTACTCACCTTTAACTATTTTTTCAAACTCTTCTTGTAGATAAACATTCGCTGTTCTCTTGAAATATAAGTACGCTTTATCATTACCTTGATTTTGTTCAGTTACCAAGACAATCGGTTCTCCATTCAAGATTGTAAAGTAATATAAATGCGACGCTGGACCTCTAACATTCTCAATATCAGAATATACAGCAACTATATTATAGACATCTTTCTGATTCCCTTCTGGCGACCACTTCATATTAATCAGTTTATCACCTTCAAGAACTAAACGTGATTTCCCGACTTTTTCCGTATCTCCTGGAAGATGTAATCCATAGTAATTAACTTTATTATCAATAGTATATTCCTTATAATTTTGATCTAAAGTTTTTTCCCATTCTTTTACATATTGATAAAGTTTATTTCCTTTTTCTTTATTCCAAAGAGTATTACTTGTAGATTTTTTCTCTTCTTTTTTAGGACTATTTTCTTCTGATAAGCCAGTTACTGTAAGAGTACGTTTAAAGCTACCAGTAAGTTTTAAACCTTTCTTTTCAGCTTCCTCTTTATTAAGAGTTATCTCTACATCAACTTTACTTCCATTTTCCAAGTTTTCTTTTGGCGAATATTTAACCTCAGGTTTTCTTAAGAATTTCTTGATGTTTTCGTCGGTATCTTTAACTTCTGGAATTTCCGTAATATTAACATCAACCTTACCATTTCTATTAGTTCCATAAGCAGCTAGTTCAACTTTATACTGATCAATGTGAACTACTTTTAAATCTTTATTGTAGAATTTAAAATAATAGATACCTGCGGCAATTATACATATTAAAAGTAATACTACTAGGTAACTCAGTTTAGATTTTTTCTTTTTAGATTCTTCTTCAATGCAATTTTTAGCATTTCTAACACTATTATCAATAGAATTACCATTATAATTATTTCCTGGACCAGTAAACGAAACAAAGTTTCCACCTTGATTGTATTGCCCGTTATTGACATTATTAGTTGAATAACTACTATCTTCTACATAATTACCATCTTGATCATAATATCCAGTTATAATAAAGAAACCATTTGTATCATAATACCCTGCAGGAGTTAAATCATTATTAGGCGTATAATACTCGTTAGGTATAAAATTGCCATCTTGATCATAATATCCACCAGATACAAAATTTCCACCTTGGTCATAATATCCACCTTGGATAAAATTGCTATTTTCATCATAATAACCATTTTGATTGCTATTCATTTCATTATTTTGATTATTATTTCTATTTTTCACAACTCCCTCTCCTATTCTCCATAAGTTTTAGATACGAACTTATTATATCGTTTCATAAATGCAAGTTCTGCCGTTCCTGTTTGTCCGTGCCTATTTTTAGCAATAATTACCTCAATAGTAGAGACATCACTTGTTTCTTGAACTTCATTTTCATCGGCATCTTCACTTCTATAATAGTCACCACGGTATAAGAATGAAACAATATCAGCATCTTGCTCAATACTTCCCGATTCCCTAAGGTCACTCATCATAGGTCGTTTATCTTGCCTAGATTCAACACTACGCGATAACTGAGATAACGCAATTACAGGACACTCTAATTCCCTTGCCATCTGTTTTAAACTACGAGATATTTCAGATACCTCTTGTTGTCTATTATCGGTTCTCTTACTTCCTTGCAGAAGTTGTAAATAATCGATAACCACTAAATCTAAACCATGTTCTGCTTTTAATAACTTACATTTCGCTTTTACTTCATTTACTTTAATAAACGCACTATCCTCAATAAAGACATTTTTCTGATTTAAGAAATGAACTGCTGTTTCTAATTTCATAAGATCATCATTATCAAGAGTCCCTCGTTTAATTTTTTCAGAATCTATCATTCCTTCACTACAGATCATCCTAGAAACAAGCTGATCTGCTCCCATCTCTAATGAGAATAGGGCAACTGTTCTTTTTTCTTCTTCCGAACGCGGATTCTTCCCAGCAATATTAAGAGCAATATTAAGCGCAAAAGCTGTTTTCCCCATCGCAGGACGTGCTGCAAGGATAATTAAATCTCCCTTACCAAAACCTACAAGCTTATCTAAAGCTCCGTACCCAGTAGGTACAGCTACATTTTCTCTTTCTCCTGCCATACGCGCTAAAATTTCTTTAAAAACTTCCTCAGTAACATCTTTCATATTCTTAAACTGAGATGTCTTAGCACGTTCCATGGCACGTTCTACTTGATCGAATAAAGTTGCAGTTAACGAATCAATATCAGCATTTCCTTGATTCATCTCCTCAGTACTATTTAACAATGCAGCACGAATTTCTCTGTAAATAGAATACCTTTTTACTAAATTTGCATAATGCATTATATTACGAGAACTTGGTGTAACATCATATAAATCCACTATATATAATGAGGCATCCACATTTCTGAATGCCCCACTATTATTTATTTCTTCAAAAATTGTAGTGGTGTCAGGTATTATTTCCATTTCGTCTAAACGTAAAATAGCACTGTAAATATCTTTATTTCGTTCATCATAGAAGTCTTCAACATCAACCGTCGCCTTGACTTCTACTAACTTTTCAGGCTCTTGCATTAGAGCCCCTAATAACGATTGTTCCGCCATAACGACAGAATCTATATGATATTTCATATTATCACCTTCAACTTATTTACTATTGTTCCACCACGTGAACTTTAATTGTTCCTTCTACTTGAGAGTGTAGTTTAATTTTAACATTTGTATAACCTAATGATTGAATACCATGTGGTAAATCAATTTTTTTCTTATCAACTTTTAGGTCATGTTGTTTTTTTAGCTCTTCAACAATTTGTTTAGAAGACACTGAACCGAAAAGTCTTCCGCCTTCTCCAGATTTAACTTTAATAGTTACTTCTAAACCTTCTAATTGTTTCGCAAGTAAGTTAGCTTGAACTAATTCTTCTTGTTTATCTTTTTCAACACGTTTTTGTTGTCCTTTTAGTGTCGCCATATTAGCGTTTGTTGCTGCTACAGCTTTCTTGTTAGTTATTAAGAATTTTGCATATCCGTCAGCAATCTCCTTAACATCTCCTTTTTTTCCTTTTCCTTTTACATCTTCTATAAATATAACTTTCATTTCAGTTTCTCCTTTTTTCTATGATTTATTTTTAAGATATTATTTTATCAATAGCATCATTTAAACGTTCCAACGCTTCGTCTAAATTAACTCCTTCGATTTGTGTTGCTGCATTAGCAAGATGACCTCCGCCACCAAGTTCTTCCATAATAAGTTGAACATTTACTTTTCCTAGTGATCTTGCCGAAATACCGACCTTACCTTCTTCTAAGTATCCTATAGCAAAACTACATTCAATGCCTTTAAGAGTAAGAAGTAAATCCGCACTCTGAGCAAGCATAACATTAGTATAATATTTATCCTCTGGGGCTTTTGCCATGATGATCTCCGGTGATTTTTGAATAGAATTATTAATAATTTCTACTCTATTCATAAAATTCTCAAACGGTTCTTTTAAAATTGTTTTAACTTTTGTAGGATCAGCACCATTACTACGTAAATACGCTGCTGCATCAAAAGTTCTAGAACCTGTTCTTATTGAGAAGTTTTGTGTATCAACTACTATCCCTCCAAGCATAACCGTTGCAGCAATAGGGGAAATTTTCTCTATCTTAGTTTGATACTCAATTAACTCAGCGATTAATTCCGATGCCGATGAAGCATAAGGTTCAATGTAAGTTAACAATGGATTTGTAATTATATCTTCACCACGTCTATGGTGATCGATTATAACTTTCTTATTAGCTTTTGATAAAATCGCCGCATCTATTACACGAGAAGCATCAGATGTATCAACAATAATTAGAGTTGTTTGCGGTGTCATAAGTTCCCAAGCTTCATCACTGTTTACAAAAACACGTGACAGCTGTTCATCTAGACTGTCAATCTCAAACATTACTTTCTGAATTGTTTCATCTCGATCACTATCATTTAAGATAATATAGCACTCTTTACCTAAAAACTTAGCAAAAGTATAAATACCTATACAAGCTCCGACTGCATCGAAATCTGGACGTTTATGCCCCATTACGATAATCTTATCGCTATCATTTACGATATCAGCCAATGCATTAGAAACAACACGAGCCTTAATTCTAGTACGTTTTTCCTGTGGATTAGTTTTACCACCATAAAATCTAATCGTACCATCAACATCCTTCATGGCAACCTGATCTCCACCACGACCTAAAGCTAGGTCTAATGAACTCTTCGCAAGTTCTCCTAATTCCGGCAAAAAGTCAGTTCCCATTCCAACACCTATACTTAAAGTAATAGGTGCATCAAACTCCTCTTTTAGATTTCTAATAGTATCTAAAATTTGGAATTTTTCTTTTTCAATTTTCTTTAAGTCTTTTACATTTAATAATCCGATAAATCTATCTTCATCTATTCTTTTCAGATAAATACTATTTTTCTTAGCCCAATCTGTTAATGTAATAACAATAGTAGCATCCAATCTACTTGCCACTTCGTCATCTAAAGAATCAGATACATCTTCATAATTATCAATACTCAAATTAAGAATAATCGGACGAGTATCTCTAAATCGTTGCATTACAACTTTACTTTCTGTAATATCAAAGAAATAAATATATCCGCTATCTTTTTGATAGTTTACTTTAAAATGCTTACCAAAAATTTCAAACTGATTATCAACTGGCGTTTCCAAATCAAACAACTCTTTAATCTCAGGCATAAGCTCTAAAATATTTAGACCCTTTATCTCTTCGACTTTAATGTTTTTATAAATAAAGTTATTTGCCCATTCAATATTTTTATTTTCATCAATTACTACTATTCCTATAGGGAACTTATTGATCCCTCTTTCTGAAGAATCTTTAATTCTATTAGTCAATTTGCTAACATATCTTTCCATTTGCTCGCTAGACTTTCTCTTTTGCTTAGTATAAAGAAAGAAAATAAGTAAGCCTATCAATATATAAATAACTAAGCTATAGATATTAAATATCCCACTTAGAATTGCGCCAATTAGAAAAATAGTAAAAATAATTAATTCATATTTTTTCTTATCATTCACACTTATCTCCCCCTCTTCATAACAATATATCCTTCTCTTAACTTAAATATACTATCAACAAATCCAAGTAATTCGAAAATAGGACTAAAAATCAACATTAATGTAAACACCACTGTCTTCCCAATATTTGATTTTGATTTTTGTTCTACAAAGAAGAATGCAGTAAACAATCCATTTAAAATAAACGCCAGCGAGAACACTCCTGTAATATTTTGGAATAAAATATTCCAAAAACTATAAGTATTACTTCCCACTTCCATCTCTACAAGAAAAGTTATCAATGAAACTCCTATGTATATATATCCACTTCTAGGGCTCAACATTATGTGACTAAACTTAGGAAACACTGGAATAATCACATACTCTCTAGCCAATAACGATAATGTATACTGAACCAAAGCCAAACTATATACAAATAACATTACAAACAACGTCACAGGAAATGTCTTTTGTAAATTTGAAAAACTTTCTAATACCAAGTTTTTATCAACATTTTGATTCATTTCTGCCATCGAATTCACATAAGAATTAATAAACTCTAATATCTGATTACTATCTATAGTCAACATACCCATCTTAATAGATAAGAATACATATAAAGCTACAGCTAAGAATAGTAAAACATTAACAGTAACAACTAATAGTATCTTATTCACACGTATAGATATTGCTCTATATACTAAATAAGAGATAATCGCATGCATTCCAAACCAGAAAATCATACCAGGTGAGGCAAATAACAATAATATTCCTCCACCTATAATAATCAATGGAATACAGTATTTGAATCCTTTCGCACCTAAGACATAAGCAAGTGGAAAAACAGAAATAAATGCTGCCATAAATCCAATATTCAATAATGTTCCTAATAATATCAACAATAAATAACTCACTGAATATGCTAAGATCTTTGAATTACTAGGCATTCTAAAGAAAAATTTATTCTTCATTAATTCTTTAATTTCTTTATCCAAAAGTTCTGAAATGTTATTATCCAAATTAACACTCCTTTATTATTTTAATAATACCTCCTCATAGCATTCATAACTATGTAGGTATCTTTATTATTATACCAAATTCCGACGTTTTTTTAAAGAAAAATAAAAAAATACAAATATCAAACTAGAATAAAACAAAAAAATAAAATCAACTTTAAAAACAAGATTTCTCAATTATTTTTTAATGTTAAATACTTTTTATAATTGACAAAAAGCATTATAAAATTTATGATATTTAGTAGAGGATACAACTAATTTTACATTTATTACTAATATATTAATTTTTATATTTATTAAATTTATAGAAGGGGATATTTTCATGAAAAAATATATTATTACCATTATTACAGTCACTCTAGTAGTTTTAGTATTTGCATTAGGTGGATATTATTATTTAACTAAAGATGATAAAACTACAACATCTAATCAAACTACCCAAAAAGACAATAAGAAATCTACTACTAAAGAAAATACCAAATCTGATAACAATAACGAAAACACTCCGTCTACTAACGGAAAAACTCCAGAAACAGTTAATCAACCAACAATCATTAACGGTATTGTGTTAGCTAACAAAAAACACCCACTCCCTGCTAACTACAACCCAGGTGAGAATCCTACAGCACGCCAAAAAGTAAATAAATTAATCAGCGAGGCACAAGCTTTAGGATTAAATGTATCTAATCAGGTTTCTGGTTTTAGAGCATACGAAACACAAGCTGGACTTTACAATAACTACGTTGCTTCGCACGGAAAACAAGAAGCCGACAGATTCTCAGCTCGACCAGGTTATAGCGAACACCAAACAGGACTAGTCTTCGATCTTATCGACAATCAAGGTCAACTTTTAGGTGCAGAAGGCACTAGTGAAAGCAGTAAAAAAGCAGCAGAATGGTTAGATAAAAATGCACATAAATACGGTTTTATCGTTAGATACAAACCTCAGTTCGTTGAAAAAACTGGTTACATGGAAGAAAGTTGGCACATTCGCTATGTTGGTGAGGATGTAGCTAAAACAATTTATGAAAAGAATATTTCGCTAGAAGAGTACCTTAACGCTCCGGGTGGAGACTATGCAAACTAAAATATTATTAATAACAGGAGAAATCAATGAATAGAAATAATCAAAATCCAAATAATCAAAATTTTGACAATCAGAATTACAATAACCAAAATTTTGACAATTCACAATATAACAATCAAAGTTATGACCCTAACTTTACCAATCCTCAACATAACGAAGGGTATGATCAACAATATCAAAATGCGCAATATCAAAATTTTAATCAACAACAAAATTACAATGATCAACAACAAAATTACAATGATCAACAACAAAATTTTAACAACCAACCAAACTATAACGTTCCTCCAATGTACATGGAAGAACCCAAAGAGAAGAAAAAAAGTATCCTACCTGTTGTCTTAACAGCAATCATTACTTTAGTTGTTCTAGTAGTAGCATTATACTTTGGATATAATAAATTCCTTAAGAAAGAAAATGTTATTGACCTAGCTACTTACGAAGTTAACTTCGTCGCATACGGAGCTGAAGGAGAAGGGAAACCTGAAGCTGATATCAAAAAAGTTCCTGAGGTTGCAAATTCTAATGCTGAAATCTCTAACTTATTATCAAATCCAGATATTTCATTCAATAAACAAAGCAACTTAAAAAATGGTGACAAAGTTGAAGTTACTATTACACTAAATAAAAATACTTTAAATAAATTAAAACTAAAAACAACAGGAGAATTCAAACGTACATTCACTGTTAATGGACTAAATGAAAAAGCTAAAGAAAAAGAAACTATTATTGTAAAAGAAGGTTCTTCTGGTTCTTCTGGTTCTTCTAAACGTCGCAGCGACGAACGTACTGTCTACGTTAAACCTTCTGCAGGTGTAAACTTAAGAAGTTCTTCAAACGATTCAAGTAATGTCATCACTTCAATCAAAGTTGGAAGTTCTGTATATCAACACTATATTGAAGTAAACTCAGATGGAGAAGCTTGGGCTTATGTTTCTTATGGTAGCCGTGATGGTTGGATAAGAGCAGATTTAATTGGATAAAAAATAAAAAAGCGACTCGAAATTTTGATTTCTAAGAAATCATTTTCGAGTCGTTTCTTTTTGTACTTTTGCTAAAAATCTTCTTTAATGAATTTTAGCCATTTAGCCAGCAACCTTCATTATTATTTATTTCTTCTGCGTTGTCTTGCTACTGTCAATAATCCACCGAACATAGCTAGTCCTAACCCTGCTAATCCTGTATTAGTTGTGTTCGCTCCTGTATTTGGTAAAACTGTTTTTGTATTAACATTCTCTACTACTGGCAATTGTCCTTCTTCAATAATTGGAGATTTTTTCGGAAGTTTTCTAAAGATATGTGTCACCACTTCTCCAGCGTTTCTTGTCGCAACAAATTCATATCCTGCAATTTCTCCATGTGCTAATGCTTCATTAGCTTCACCTAATTCAGCTGGCGCTTTAGCATCTGCTGGGCGTAAGTCATTTCCTGCTTCATCTTGCCATTTAGTAATGATAAGTTCAGGAACTTCCAACTTAGCAGCTAATCTCGCTTCTACTGAATTTATTGTTTCTATACCTGTATTTTTCGCTGTTTCTACAATTGCATTTGTTGTTGCTGTTTTTATTTTTACAATAGCAGTCATCGCTGCTTTTTCAGCTTTGTCTTTAAGGATGCCTTTATCGTTATCTGTAAATTCTTTGCTTGATTCTATAGACTTAACCTTAGTATCTAAAGCTTTTTTCACTTCTTCAATAGCGTTTGATTTTTCTATTTCTGTAGGGAATGGCGCCCCATCTAACTTCTCTTTAACTGCATTAATTGCATTTACGGCATCATTTACTTCTGTTTGTGTTGCGTCTGCTTTGTTGAAGATTGTTTTTCCTGATTCTACTGCATTGTCATATGCTGTTTTTTGACTTGCTTCTGCATTGTAGTATTCTGGTTTTGCTTTTGTTGCTGTTACATCTGTTGTTGTCGCTGTTTGTAACGCAGCTTTGTTTGTTGCGACTCCTCTTAATGCATTCTTAGCGTTGTTTATTGCTGTTACTGCATCATTTACTTCTGTTTGTGTTGCGTCTGCTTTGTTGAAGATTGTTTTTCCTG
>NZ_DBHIUF010000002.1:0-43349 GCF_057272915.1 Gemella sp. | reverse complement strand
ATTGTAGTATTCTGGTTTTGCTTTTGTTGCTGTTACATCTGTTGTTGTCGCTGTTCGAAGCGCGTCTTTGTTTACTTCCTTCGACGCTACTGTTGCTGCATCACTAAAGCTTGAAGCACGAATACCAGGATTAGTATTCATTTCATTATTAATTTCTATAACCGATAAAACAAAATATTTCCCTTCTGCAAGAGGTTTTAAATAGTCTCCGCTTTGTATAGTTACAGTAGTTTTATTTGTTTTCGGATCGACTCTTCCATAAGGAACCTCTACTTTCGCTGTCAATCTAGTTGGTCTAGGATTATGATTTTCCGCCCACTCATCTCCATCATATACTCCTTTATCACGGTCATTATCATGAACCAAATATACTTTCATTTTTGCATATGACGGAAGATTTGGGACCACAGGAACTTCTACATCAATTGTCGGGGTAGTTTTCTGCTTACCTTTTAAATACTCATCAACAGTAGACTCCTTTTGCCCAGTAGGAACTTTAATCGTTGGTTTGCCAAGTGAACGATAAACTCCAATTTGAGCTGTCTTATCTCCTCCTGCAGTTTTTACAGTAAAAGATAAGATAGCATCAGAGACTCCTGTAACATCTGTTTTTGCTTTAACAAAATATGTCGTTGCATTGTTTGGAAATTTATCCATTTTTTCAAGAGTCACACTACGACCTGTACTACTCGTTGCAGTTACACTCGTAATATTTCCACTTTTAGATACAAATTTGAATATTCTAGTATATTGATTAGATGATAATGTATCAAAATATCTATCAGTTCTACTATAATTCCCATCCCTTTGACCATTCGATATTCCAAACTCTACACCTGACACTTCCTCTGGAGTTGCCCTAAACCCACTACCTTCAGATCGAGTAGTCCCATTCATACTATGATTATGTCCTGCAATATTTGTGCCATTTGGTTCAGTATTTTCTGCGTTTATTCCTACTGTTTCTTTACCATTTGTTGTATCTGGTTTAGGAGTGTTATCTTGTGATAATTTTGGAGTTTTTTTCACTACTAATTTGCTATTTTTATAAGTAAATAGCGTTCTCCACGCAGCTTCAACTTCTTCTTTATTTTGAGCTGTTTCAAAGACCTCTTTTGCTTTAGCTAATTCTGTTTTTAACACTTTTACAGATTCTTCTGTATATTTTTCTAAGTTTAATCCTTCAACTTCTTTTATTAACGTTTCTAATTTCGCTTTATTAACAGTAGCTTTAGGTTTTTCTGGCTCTATTTTTCCTTCTTTAGCCGGTGTCGAATTAGATTGAGCTCCTGTAGCTGATTGATTTCCTGTTATTGCTCTTTCTTCACCTTTGGGTACTACAGTTGTATTGCTTTCTCCCGTTAGTACTGATGCACCTGTTTGTTCTCCCGCCATCGCTACCGCACCTGCACCGAAGAACACACTACATCCTATGGCAACAGAAGCTATCCCTACTTTAAATTTTTTAATTGAGTAGGTTTCTACTTTTGTCCCTTGCTTTATTTTTTTTACATACTGATTATTTTTTCCTACCAAAATAATCCCCTCCTTAAATTTCTTTAAATAGAATTATATAATCGACATACAAACTACTATTATTTTATAGCATGTAATAACTAAATCATATTTAACCACAATTCCCTTTTATTTTTGATTAGCTATACAACCTTATAATATTGATAAAAATATAAAATATTTTTTGTATATAAAATTAAACTTATAATGGATTAATAATAATTTATTTATATAGAATACAGTTCGATATATATATATATATATATATTAGCACTTTCTCTAAGATTTTAAAAGTAAAAACTAAAAAAATATACGTTTTTCGCATTTATATTTTATTCGATAAAAATTAAAATATATGTAAACTTTATAAAATGAAAAATATCGTAATACGCAAATTTAAAGTGAAAAAAGAACGATTCAAGAATACCGTTTCATAGAAACTGATTCTATTACTTCGTTATTTGTAATTCATTAGATTCATCAATCACTTTCATAAAAGAATTCATGTGCTAATAACACACCACAAATACCTCTATATAAAAAGAGGTTCTACAAAATTTAGGACTGATGAGAAGGGTCATGAGCTTTAAGCTCATGATTCCTTTTTTTTTTAAATAGATATTAAAAAGATAATTTTTTGATTGAAATTAAGTAGTTATACATTATAAATTAAATTTTAGTTCTTGAATTTTATCTTGTCAAGAAATTATATATTATAAACAATGGATTTAGTTATAAGAATCATATAATTCAGTTTTAAGCAGCTAAATTATCATAATCAATTAGTTGTTTAACATTTCTATCAGTATTAGAATATCCTAGGTTGAATACGATCAAGACTCTAGCTTTCAAACTGAAGAAATTTCTATAACCATAACCTGTACGCTTTATATTTTTAACTTTATTAATGATACCTTCTATTGGTCCATTAGACAGATTATATCTCAATGAGTTTTCAATATATGATTTATTATTAATAAATGTTTTAAAAGCAGCTGAGAATTCTTCAGCGATAGTATCTCTATTTGAATTTATAATATCAAAGAATCCTTTATAATTTCGTGCGTCAAATGCATCATAAAGCATTTGAGTCGTATAGTATGCATCCTTTAATGCTTCATCTTGATTGATGAGATGTCTAACTATCTCTCTACTTGTAATCCATTGTTTAAAATGATCTTTTTTCCCATAATCATCAATAGAAACCTCATCTTCACGTTTTAATAGTAATTTCCAATATGCTTTGAATCGTTTATAAATTTGTTCTTTTTCTTTGATTTTATCTTTAGTATCATCTTTTAAAATAGTATTAAAGCTTTTCATAACACGTATTCTAAGATTATTTAATGAATTATTTAAAGCTTGTATTATATGGAATCTATCAATAATGACAGAGGCATTAGGGAAGATCTCTTTAATCATAGCCATATATCCTGCATTCATATCTGTGCAGACCATTTTTACTTTTAAACGTTCTTTTAGTGGATACCTAGATTTAAAATGATTTACTATAGTGGATTTTCTGTGATTTGTAAGTATATCAATTACTTTATGAGTTAAAGCATCACAATAAATAAAACTTAAATGACCTTCAACATCATTAGTTGACCTAAATTCATCAAGACATAAGTATTCGGGTAATTTAGAAGACGGTCTCTTAGTTACTGATTCAAACAATTCTTTTTGAATATTATAAACAGTCATATCGCTTATATTACATTCTCTAGCGATAGATTTTCTAGATGCTTCTAGTGTTAATCGGTATATAACCTCTCGTTTTAATTCAAGTGAGATAGTAGATTTTCCTTTAGTTATAGATGTTTCAGCTGTAGAGTATTGATTACAATTTCTACAGTAATAACGTTGTTTATCTAAGTGAAGATATGTATTCGAACCTCCACATTTTTGTAGTTTAATGTGGCTAGTTTTACATCCATTTTTAACAACTTTAGAATTGCATTTAGTACCACACTTTTCACACATATGATGTTTGTATTCAAGTTTGGCATAAACGATTTTGAATAAGACTTTAGGAGGAAGAGGACTATCTTCATGTTTTGAACAAGTCACGTCTTCAACTCCATTAATTTTAACATTATTGTCGATTACCCCTAGTAATTTTTTTATATCTATACTATAATTATTCATGACACAAATATTCCTTTCTTTAGTTTTCGTCGATTAAATTATAATGGATATTTGTGTTTTTTTCTATGCTTTTTTCACTTTTGTATATAATTTAATCGGACTGATTTTTTCCATCAGTCCGATTTTTTGATGAGCCTAAAAAGAGAGCGACACGAAACATGATTTCTAAGAAATCACGATTTTCGAATCGCTCTTTTTTTAATTATCTCTAACTTTTAATTTAACCATAAGCATACTTATTAAAGTTATTCCTATGACAATAAGGAAAATAGATTTACTTTGTGTGAAACCAAGTAAGCCATTTTTAACATGTTTAGCTATCCAAACATACACATAATCTCCGTAATAAATACCTAATGCGAAGAATGCTTGATAGATTCCCATACTTACATTACGATATTCTCTATCGAAATATTGCATAGCAAGGGAAATAAGTGCATTATAAGCACCACCATATCCTAATCCATTTAGGATATAACTAAAATAAATAACATACGGATTATTAACATATAATGCTATAATATAGAACGCTAATGAACATCCTAGTAAGAATAATAGAGTTTTTTGAATCCCCCATTTTCTCGTGAAATACACTCCCACAAGAACTCCAGCAATAAGCTGTGGTACAGCAAAGACTGCATCCATATATGCTAGCATTAACGGCGTCATATTTAACTCTGTTTTACCATAAGCTATCATGTTAGCTCCACTTGTAGCAAACTTAATAAATGAAAGCAATAACGCTATTAAACAAATATAGATAAAACTCTTATGTTTAATTACTACCTTCACCTTATCAAATGAAAAATCACTATCGACAGGGCGATAATCTTTCATCATAAATGATAATATAAATGTAATTACCGCAATAATACCAGCTACTATCCACATATAATCAAAGTGTTTATATGTATTCATAGTAAAGACATATTGTATCGGTGCTGCGATAAATTCAGCTAATAACGGTGCAACAGATAGTATCGATACCGATACCGCTGCCTTATCTTTCGAAAAAGTTTCTGAGAAAATAACATTGAATAAAGCAAGCATTGTGGCACTTATCCCCAATGATAAAGAAGATAAGTATAAAGTTATATAGCTACCATTAAATGCTACTAAAAATGAAGTAACTATTAGTAAAAATAGAGAAATTTGAACGAATATTTTACGCCTTTTGAAAATATCGCTCGCTAAAAACATCGGCAACCTCACTATTAAACTCATAAGTCCATATCCGGCTGCTATTTGAGCTGCGAGTACTGGTGTTAAAGAAAGTCCACCTTGCTCTATCGGTGTAATCGCATATAACTTTCTATAAGCACGTATAATACTTATCGCAGACCAGAATAAAACTAATATCCAAAATATAATAATTTGATCCTTATTCAATTCGAATTTCTTAGATAAAAAGATTACCAGGATTAGAATTAATGCGATCATTATAAGTGAAAATAAAATTTTTGTTTTAACCATCTCCTAACTATATAATTTTTATAAATTTTTTATAAAGTATTGAATCTAAAGTTGTATAACTATGTATAAAATTCAACTTTAACATTATACCATAAAATCGTATGTTGTTTAGAAAAAAAACACTCATATTATTTGTTAGGTTACTTTCGATAACGTTAAAAAGCTTATTTTTATATTTGGATAGGATTCTTTTATGGTTTTAGCACATCCCAATAATGTACTTCCACTCGTATATATATCATCTATTATCAAAAGAGTTTCAATACCTTTCAAATCAAGATTATCATTCAAAAAATGATATCTATTTTCCATCCTTTTTTTATGAAGTTTCGATTGTTTTTCTCTATATTCACTACCTAAAATTTTTACAAACTTCACATCACATAACTTACAAACTTGTTCAATATGATTAAATCCTCGAATAATCTCCCTAATCTCGTTTACTGGAACTATCGTTACTAAGGCAAAATTATTTAGAGAAAAAAACTTATCTAGAAGATTTTTAAATTTTACTGCGCAAGCCACATCTCCGAAATATTTTATAGAATAGATTTCATCTTTTAAAAATTCATAGTCAGCAAAATAATACAAAGTATATTCTCCTACTTCCAGGACGTTGATATCAATATGTTCCCTACAGCTATCACAAAGATAAAAATCCTCTTTTTTTGCAAATAATGTATCGAACCCTAACTTTTTCTTTGATTCCAAACTACAAAAACTACACTTCATATCTTACCTCCTATTTAACTTCCTATATCTTGCAAGATTATTCATATACTCAATCTCTTTAATAGCTGCTTTCATATCCCTACTTATATTATCCGCTAAAAATACGACATCACCAGAATTATCATAGTCCTTTCTACCTACTCTGCCTGATATCTGAATTAATGCAGCCTTCGTAAAATTTACATGTTTGGCATCGAAAACCACTACATCTAAATAATCAAATGTCACACCACGTTCTAATATCGTTGTCGTAATAAGAACATCTATTTCTCTATTATAAAACTTCTGGATTTTCTCACTTCTATTTTCATCACCACTATAAACAAAATCTACAATTATTTCCTTGGAAATATATTTTTTAAAATATAGCACAGCAGTCTCACACATACCTATTTCAGGAACAAATATTAAAATTCGTCTCCCTTTCTTTAGTTTTTCTTGAATGAATTTTTCTAGAAATCGTGATTTTTTCGAAAAATCAAACACTTCGGGCTTTTCAATTTTTATTTTCGGAATAGGTAACAAATATCTATGATACCTTATTGGGATTTTTATAACTTCATCAACACTAGATTTAACTATTTCAGATGGCGTAGCTGATAAAAACACAAGAGCACCCTTATCTTTCAAACTTGTTTTAGCTCCATTTTCTAAGCACTCATCACCTGAGTATGGGAAAGCATCGACCTCGTCAATAATAACGACATCAAAATAATTATAATATTTAACGAGTTGATGCGTTGTCATAATATAAAAATTCGACTCTTCTAAAATCTTCTCTTCTCCATGTAAGATACTAATAGGATATCCTTTAAAATCACGAGCAAATCTTTCGGATAATTCTTTTACAACATCTCGTCTAGGAATTGCTAGACAAATATTTTTCTTATCTACAATTGCTCGATATATTGCTTCATAAACTATTTCCGTCTTACCCGCTCCACATACTGCCCAGATTAACGTGCTCTTGCTATTTTCAATATTTCTAACTAAAGTAGTACTTGCTTCTTCTTGAACATCGCTTAACTTAACACTAGGTCTTTCAGGTACTTTTAAATTCGACACTGGGATATTTATATGAAATTTTATAAAGTGGTCATCACTTCTCCCAAAATCTATACATCTTCTACAATATGTAACTTCCTGATTTTTATCAACAAATGTAAAAAATTGTTGCTGATCTTTATTATCACATTGCAAACAGTGGAATTTTCCTTTATCTTGATTTATTGAATACAATTTACTAATATATTGACAATTATCTAAACAATGAAGCTTAATATTCATTTTTAGTAATTTGGATATAGATAAAAGCAGTCCATTATAACTCCTTAAAAAAGTTAAACCACTCTCTTTTAGAGTATAGACTGCCCCTGTCGTTATTTCATTGTATATTTCATCAAAATCTGAATTGATTTCTCCAAAATCATCATAGCTCTTTTTTATTTTTCTATAATTTATATTTTTGTCATTATTATCCATCTTTGAGTAATAAACTATATAAAGCGCCTCTATAAATTCACAGTATTCCCTAAAAAACATTTTCAATTACCCCTTATCTGTAAATTTTTATCAAAATTATTTTCAGTAAATTTCCTCATTTAGTTAACATTTTAAGCTTCTAATATTCCTAGCTAACTACATAACATCTATATTTAATTTAATTTTAACAAAAATATATTTATAAAGCAAAATAAATGTACATTTTATAAAAGTGACATTTTTATGCAAACTATATTGCTAACGTTATCAAAAAGTGGTATAATAAAACTATAAAAGAAGGGGGAACCCCCTATAAAGTAGCTAGACTGCTTTATGAAAGGAGTGCTTTAAAATGTTAAGATATCAAGTACGAGGAGAAAATTTAGAAATTACTCAAGCAATTAGAGAGTATATTGAAAATAAAGTTTCTAAATTAGAAAAATACTTTGCTGACAGTTTAGAAGCAAACGTTTACGCTAATGCTAAAGTATATAAAAATAATAAGAAAAAAATCGAGATAACTGTACCTCTTAAAGGAGTAACACTTCGAGCTGAAGAAACTAACGATGATTTATACGCTGCTGTTGATTTAGTTGTTGACAAACTTGAACGTCAAATGAGAAAACACAAAACTAAAATCAATAGAAAAGGTCGTGAAAAAGGATTCGCTGAAGAAAACATCCTTACTAGCGAGTTAGAAGAAACAGAAGAAACTGCATTAGACCTTGGTAAAGTAAAACAACTTAAAGTTGAAGCTATGACAAGGGAAGAAGCTGTATTCCAAATGGAACTTCTAGGACACGATTTCTTCGCATTCTTAGATAACACTACAAATGAAATTTCTGTAGTATATAAACGCCGTGACACTGGATACGGAGTATTAGAAATTTCTAAATAATTAATATTGAGTTTAAACACAATCAACCATCTTCCGTAGGTGGTTGATTTTTCTTTGCAAATACAATAAAATTAAAATAAAGAAATAAAATAGGTATAGAATTTCTCTTGTATTTTTTTATACTCTTATAGTGGTGAAGGACGGAGCTGACCAAAAAGTACTAGATTTTATAAATAGTTTACATGAAAACTCATAGACGCAGTGGTTTATTGATATCTAAATTCACTTTATAAAAGCTTTTTAGATATCTAATAAACTGTGCGGGGGTGACTCGACAAAATCGATTTCTACGAAATCACGATTTTTGAGTCACTCCCTAGTAAAAGAGCCTACAGTCTCTTTACTCCTTACAAAATTGCTATGCAATTTTGATCTCACCACTATAGAGTACTTTAGAAGAATATTTTAAGAGTAGACTAATTTTATTATATCCAATTAGTTTTTATTTTCCTTACTATTTTATAGTAGCTAAAGTAAAACACAATAGTGTTTTACTGCGAAGAAATAAGACTACAGGCTTATTTCTTAACCGGAATATCCTTTTGCACAACAAAAGATATGGAGGTGTCGCAAGATACATAAAAAAATAGTAAGAAGAGAAAATATAAACTTACAAAATACCTTTTCTATAACTACACACAATACCCATTTGGAGGATTTTTTATGACTAAAAAAGTTGCTTTATTCGTTGAAAATGGAAGTGAAGAATTAGAGTTAATTGCACCACTAGATATACTACGTCGTGCAAATATTCACGTTGATCTAATCTCTGCAAACAACGAAGACTATATAACTAGCTCACATAATGTGAAAATAATAGTAGATAAAAAAATTAATGATATCAATAATATTCTTAATTATGATGCAATAGTAATCCCAGGTGGAATGCCTGGAAGTACCTTACTTCGTGATAATGAGAAAATAATTAAATTTTATCAAGAAATGTATAACGCTGGTAAATTAGTTGCTGCCATCTGCGCGGCTCCTATCGTACTAAGCAAGGCGGGAATTCTAGAAGATAAAGAAGTGACTTCTTACCCTGGATTCTACAAAGAAATAAACTGCAAAACATACAATAACGAAAAAGCGATAATCGTTGATAAAAATGTAATCACTGCTCAAGGACCAGCAGTAGCTATTCTATTCGGTTATGAAATCGTTAATTACCTACTTCAAGATGATACTGCCAAAAATATTAGTGATGGTATGCTAGTTCCAATATTAAAAAACAACTTATAAAACTCAAAAATTAAGACCTCAGATTAAAGCATCCGAGGTCTTTTATCATTTAATTATTTTGTTAATTCTTCTAATTCTTTCATTGCAGCTACTACAACTTCTGGTGTACAAACATCAACCGCAAGTTTAAATGTTTCTTTTTCACTAGCTGCAAACTCAGCAATTTTTTGCATTTTTTCTTCAACATCTTCTGTTACATTAACACAAGCTAAATTATAAGCTAGATCATTAGCTTTATAGAATGGGACAAGTTTCTCAACTTCTTCTCTCTTACCTTCAGCAAGTAATTGAACCAAGATACCATAAGATACTTTTGTTCCATGTAATACAGAATGTGTTTCTTTAACTAAACTCATACCATTGTGCACTGCGTGAGCTCCTGCCATACGTCCGTAGTGAACACCGAAACATCCAACACACCCTGAGATAGCAAATACTGTATCTACAGCATTTTTGAAGCTTTCAGTTACTTCACCTTTTTCCATAGCTTCTAATGCACCGTTAGCATCACGTAAAAGAACATCTCGAGTGATTTTAGCTGCTTCTAATCCCATTCTTACAAATGGATCATTAAACTTGTTATTTCTCTCTACTAATACTACTGCTTCATACCATTTAGCTAAAGTATCACCAATACCAGCTACGAAGTATTCTTTTGGTGATTCTAATAATAAGTCTAAGTCTGCGACACAAGCATATGCTGTACGTTTAAAATATGCTACCTCTCTAAATGTATGGTCTGGGTGATAAACGGCTGCTACAGGTGCATAAGGTGCACAAGTTGCGATTACTGTCGGTACTGTCATGTACTCAACATTTAAGTTTTGCGCTACACCTTTAGCAGTGTCGATAACACGTCCTCCTCCTACTCCAAGAACTACGTCAACACCTTCTCCATATTCATCAGCAATGCGTTGCATGTCTTCAAAAGATGCAGAACCATCATATTTTGCTACTCTAAACTCTCTATTTCCTTTATAAAACTTTGTAAATGCTGCGTAAGATTTTTCCCCAGTAACAATCAAAGGAGTCTTAAACCCTTCTAATCTATTATCAAGTGCAGACAATGCCCCACTTCCTGAAATATATTCACTTACCCCTGGTCTCGCTACATTTGCTAATTCAAACATTTTACATCTCTCCTTTGTTGTTAAAATTTATATTTTTTATTGTGTAATTATGATTATAACATTTCCGAAAACTAAAATCAATAGTAAGTTAAAAATATTTTATTTTCTGACAATTGCTATAAATTCCCAAAGAAAAGCTCCCTTATTTTATACCGGAAGTTACCTTGGAAATATTTTTTTGTTATTTCCTTTTTTCCTAGCTTAACTTCCACTTTGATTTTTTACTGGAACTTACTTTGAGAATTTACCTTTCTAATAATTCTAACAAGAAGCACCTTAAACTTTCATCTATATAATAAGAAAATCAAGGTAATTGATGCAGTAAGTCTTACCACACTCAATTACCTTGATCTTTAGGTTATCTCGGGAAAAATATAGTTCCCTCTTTCTTAGTCTGTCCTTTAGTTATAGATTCCACTATAGTACTAGCTTTTTCTAAGGCTACTATATCACCATTTAGTTTTTCAATTAATATCTTTCTACCTTTATATGGACTATAAACACTTGCTTCTACATTCTCAATCCTTAAATAATAACGCTCATCCAAGTTATTTTCCGTAAGCATATTTTTTATTTGAGCCAGATTTTCTTCATTATAATCCACATACTCAAATAAGTTTCTGTTTTGCAATCTTCTTGCTAGATCAGCAGCAATTTTATCCTCTTTATCTTGAATAAGAGCACAACAATATAATAGTGAATTTTCATCCAATTTAAAATATTCATCTACACTCACTTCAGATTTTTCTAAAAATGGCACCAACACCTTCATATCTTCAAAATAGTCTTTATCTACTTTGAAAATATCCTTCAACCTATTAAATAGTTGAATGAATACCGCCTCATAACTTCTAGCTACAGGATGATAATAAACTTGCCAGTACATTTGATATCTTGCCATAATATAGTCTTCTACACTATGAATACCAGTGTATTTAACGACAATTACCTTTCTTCCCTCAGCTGTTTTTCTTACACGCATTGTACGTAATATTCTTTCAAGATCAAACTGTCCATAACTCGTCGCTGTAAAATAAGAATCACGTAATAAATAATCCATTCTATCAGCATCTAGTTGACCTGAAACAATCTGATTAAGTATATCATTTTCATGAGTATGTTGAATAATAGAGACTATATCTTGTGGCAACTTTTCTGAAACAGCTCTTAAAATAGCATTAAGTTCTGTATTCCCTAATATTATTTTTGCTGTATATTCTTCGTGACTATGATTAGTAATATTCTCAAATGCATGAGAAAACGGACCATGCCCCACATCATGCAGAAGTCCCGCAAGCATCACACAAACTTTCTCATATTCAGTTAATTCAACGCAAAGCGACTTAACTTCAGTAACCATTCTTCTAACAATCTCATAAACTCCTAGAGAATGAGAAAATCTAGAATGTTCAGCTGTTGGATATACTTGAAAATCTCCCCCTAATTGTCTTATACGACGTAATCTTTGAAACTCCTTACTATCCAGACAATTCCAAATTACTTCATAGTGAATATGAATATAACTATGAACTGGATCTTTTAACACTTTAGTTTCGTCTAATTTTTTTAATTCCATCACTTCTTTCCCCCTACTATAATCGATATTTTTTACTATATTTCACCTATTATTATATCAAAGCATAAAAAAAAGACAAGCCTAAGCTCATCTTTTTCACTCTTATTCTTATTTTTCGTCTACTACGTATGGTAAAAGTGCCATGTGTCTAGCTCTTTTAATTGCTGTAGTTAACATTCTTTGGTACTTAGCTGAAGTACCTGTTACACGACGTGGTAAGATTTTTCCACGTTCAGAAATGAATTTTTTAAGTAATTCTACATCTTTGTAGTCGATAAATTCTACGTTATTTTTAGTGAAATAACATACTTTTTTACGACGACGCATGTTGTTACGACGATTGTTAGTTACTGCCATTGTGCATGTCCTCCTATGTAATTTTAGTCTTCTTTAAACGGATTTACTACATCCTGCATGAAGTCATCATCTAGGTTACTTGGGAAGTTTTCCCCAAAATCAGAGAATGATGAACTATCATTAATAAAATCTTGCATAGCTGAATTAGCTTGTCCAAAGTTTTGATTAGTATTGTTGTTATAATAATTTTGATTATTGTTATTATACGCTGGTTGTGATTGAGGTTGATTAAAACTCATTGAGTCAAAACCATTGTTTTGTCTACTATGTGAGCTATTTTTAGATTCAAGGAATTGAACACTATCTGCTACTACTTCAGTAACATACACTGTGTTTCCATCTTTACCTTGATAATTTCTAGTCTGTATTCTACCTTCAACAGAAATCAGACTTCCACGTCCTAAGAAACGTGCCATATTTTCTGCTTGCTTTCTAAAAGTTACACAGTTAATAAAGTCTGCTTGTCTTTGACCATTTTGGTCAGTGAATGTTCTGTTTACAGCTACTGAGAAATAAAGCATTGGAATATTCGAATTAGAATATCTCAATTCTGGATCTTTAGTTAATCTACCTACTAATACTACACGATTTACCATAGTATTTCACCCCTTATTTTTCTAATCTTACTACCATGTGACGGATAATGTCATCGCTAATTTTTGCTAAACGATCGAATTCTTTTGTAGACGCATCTGTTGCTGAAGTTAATTCTACTACATAGTAGTAAGCATCACTGAAGTCTTCGATTTCATAAGCAAGGCGTTTTTTACCTAAATCTTTAACTTCTACTGCTTCTGCACCTTCTGAAAGAATATTTACGAATCTATCAACCACAGCTTTTTTAGCTTCTTCATCGATACGTGGTTGAACAGCAAACATTACTTCATATTTTCTCATGTGTGTGTTACCTCCTTTTGGTCTTTGCGACTCTCTAATCTACTAGAGAGTAAGGAGTAATAAAATTACTCTAGCGACTATTATATCAAGTATAAAAATAAAAATCAACTAATAACTATATTTTTTGGAATTTTTTTTGAATAATTTTTTCAAATCTTCTTCATTATTTAATTACTAAAAAAATCTTCTATTAACTACTCAATACACCCCTACTAAGCAAGAAAAATAAGTATCCCATTAGAAAACTCTAAGGGGATACTTGGAAATTACTCTTTCACTTTAAATGAATACATCAAAACTATAATTAATAATAGTAATAAACTATATAATGCAAATGATGCACTAATAGCGTTAGCGAAAAATAATATTACTGTTGTTCCTATTGGTACTGAAATAGTAATAACAGTACTAAAAATACTATATATTGATGTTTGTTTTTCCTCAGGCACTGATTGTAAAATCAATGCATCTAGTTTTGGATTCGATATTCCAGAAAAGTAACCTATTATTACAGTTAAAATAACAAGTATAAATTTATTTTGAAGTATCAATAGATTTCCTACATACATAATGAATAAAATTATTTCTAATATAGCATTATTTCTCAAACTCATATTTTTATAAAAACTAATTTGGTAGACTCCTCCGATAATTGTACTAACTACTTCCACAATTTCTAATAAAGTAATAGTATACGCTACATTCCCAAATAATAAGCTCTCGTTTTTTACTAAAATTACTAGAAGTAAAGCGAACATCGCAGATGAGTAAAAATTCATCCCTAAAAATAGTATAACAAAATTATATATTTTCTTTATTTCACGAAGTATTTTAAAGTTTTCAATAGTGTCCTTTAAAAATCTTTTAGTACTTACCTTCTCTTTATTATTAATTTTAAAACTGCCAATTTCTGCTTTCATCACGTTTTTATATTTTGCCAGTATTAAAAATGCTATCAAGAATAGCGCTGCATTCAACATACCAAAATATGAATAGTTATAACTTAAAAGACCTAGAATAAATACACCTACAGCCTTTCCACCAAGTGAGATTGTATTGTTTATAGAACTGATAAATGCTAATGCTTCACTTAACTGTTCCTTACGCACTAACCTAGTATTAATCGACATTGATAAATAACCATTATAACCACCTAGAATATCTGCAACTACATTTACAAATACTAATACAATAAAAATCCACCATTGGACTCCATAAATACACACTAAGGCGAATAACGAAAATAATAAAAACTGATAAAATCTTGTCGATAATATTCTGTTGTACTTATCTTTTGCCTGATCTGCGAAATACCCTAGGATAAAAGAGATAATATAAGGTAATGTCGTGGCTATTGACACTATACTCACAGCTAGTTCTGGATTCGGTAAACTCGTCGCATAAATAATAAACGCAATATCAAATAACGTTCTACCAGCATTACCAAATGCCGATGAAATAGTGAATAACCTATAGAGTTTATTTTTCAAGAAAATATTCATAGAATATCACCTCCTATATTATTTTATATTTTACATTGATACAGTTAAATTTTCAATATATTGTATAGTTTTTTTTGAAAATTTAAAACATTTATCATCAAATTTTAAGTTCCTCACGATTAATAAAAAGAGCAACTATTCGGCATTCAGAAATGATTCAAAAATCGTGATTTCGGAGAATCAAGATTTTGTCGAGTCAACTCCAACCTTTTTAGTTACTCTCTATTCATATATATTTCTTATATTCTATCCCTCGTGAAATATTCGTACATATCTTCACGAATTGGTGTCTGTATTTTATAAAAGAACTGAATTACAGTATCTCCGCTTCTTTCTCTAGATACTAATTTAGGTTCTCCTGTCGTCTTCATCTCACCTAGGAAATAAAATATTCGTGCTCCATCCTTATCATCTTTATTTTTCCTCATAAATAGATAAATTTTTGTTTCATCATTATAAAAATAGTCGCACTCTTTCGATTCTAAGTTCCTTCTCGGCTTCGACATTGAAGTAAAACCATTATCTGGTAAAAATCCATGCGTATAATCACGGTTAAATGAATTTTCATCAATATCGTAGTTAATAAATACAGGCAAAGTCTTTGTTCTTTCATCATACTTATAGCCACCTATAGCGAGTGGCACATAGTTAATTCCCCATGAAAATAATTTGCAAATATCCTCGAAACTATATTTCTCATACAATACAAAATTAGTATCTTTGTATAAATTATCTTTGTAATATTTATTATATCTGTAAATTCCATAGTCTACCAAATCTTGTAATAATTCCCTAAAAATCTCTGATTGTAGCTGTTCTTCAAATTCTTTAGACATTCTTATCTCAGCAACATTCTCTTCAATAAATATACAATCATGAAACTTTTTCTTAGTGACACTACTAGTTACGAAATTGTTAGTAAGTATCTTTCTACTAACATCCAACTCATAATCTGCGATAAATTTATTATAATCTTTCAACATAATTTCTTCAAAAGCTGTAAGAATATTACGCTTCTTATCATCTAATAACAAACGTAAAATTATATGTTCTTCTATCTTTTTACTCAATATTAAATTAGTAGAAACGAAATTTAGCATATTCTCTGCGGTCTTCGTCAGTTTTCCACTATATTTAAACTGTTTTTCCTTCTTGGATAAGAATGAATAATAACTTCCAGCCACTTCGAAAATCTTTCTAACATCAATAGCATCATAGTTTTCAAAATCTGAATAAGTAGGTATTCTACCAAGTTTATTTTTTAGCTTATTATATTCATCAGTAACAAATAGCCACGTGTTTAACTTCACATTGTCTATCGCGCTATATATTCTTTGTTTAGAGATTTCATCAAAATGAATAGTCGACATCCCAGGAATATACCTAGTCCCCTGAGATAAAAACTTCCTTACGGTATCTTTATCATAACTATTGTCTCCAGATAGAGCCACAGGTATTAAAAAGTTATTCTTGTAATTGGCAATAAAATCTATTATTACTACAAAATCCTTATTCGCAGATTTTCGCAAACCTCGACCCAACTGCTGAATAAAGATAATAGAACTCTGCGTAGGTCTTAACATAATTACCTGATTAACCTCTGGTATATCTACCCCTTCATTGAAAATATCTACAGTAAATATATAATCTATCATATTGCCATCATTCGCAACTAACTTAGAAATCTCCTGTTCACGTCGTTCCTGACTATCTTCACCTGTTAAGCTAGTAGTATTATAACCACGCCTATTAAATTCTTCACTAAGCACCTTAGCTTCTTGTTTTGACGAACAGAAAACTAGACCCTTTACCCTATCTCCTGAATAACCATAATAATTAATCTTACTTATAATATGCTCAACACGTTCACTAGAAACTAAATTTGAAAAATCACTCAATTCGTCAATAACCTTACCATCAACTTCTAAATCACTAATCCCGAAATAATGAAATGGACATAATAATGAATTTTCCATCGCTTCTTTTAAACGAACTTCATAAACGATATTATTGTTAAATAATTCATAAATATTAAAACTATCCGTTCTATCCGGACTTGCCGTCATCCCTAGATAAAATGTCGGTTTGAAATAATCCATCAATCTAAGATAACTGTCAGCTCCTGCTCTATGTACCTCATCTATTATAATCTCATCAAAATGACTATCGTTAAAACTCTTAAAAACATCTTCTTTAGACATAGTTTGAACAGTAGAAAAAATGAAATCCGCTTCTATATTTTTCTCTTTACCTGTAAGTAAACCATAGCTGCGACTAGTTCCAAAAATAGTCTTGAATGTCTCTAACGCCTGGCGAGCAATCTGTTCTCTATGAACGATAAACAACAATCTCTTAGCACCTATACTCTTCATCGCAAAAGCAGCCGCAAATGTCTTACCAGTTCCTGTCGCAGAAATAAGAAGACCCTTGTTATCTTGATTACGAAGTTTTTCGAAATTTTCTATAAAACTTCTTTGCATCTTATTCGGTTTAATTTCCTCGGAAATAATTTTCTTAGTAACAGTCTCAATCTGATTACTAGCGAATTCTTCAACATACTTAGCTTTTATTTCAAAGTAAGACTTAGATTTATCCCATAAACTATTAAACTCATCTAAGATATCATCTGTTAGCGTCCTATCCCCTTCAATAAAGGTATTCCATTCTTTATTTATTGTCAGTGCTGCACTCGTTAAGTTCGAACTTCCCATCAGCACTTTCCATGAATCACCATATCTAAATAAATAACCTTTAGTGTGGAATCCATGTTTATTTTCTGCACAATCATAAACCTTTAGAGAAATATTTCTGAAATTAGATAATTTCTCTAACACTTTAGGAGTATTAAAATATAAATAATTCGTCGTTAAAATCTTTCCACGGATATTTTTTTCTTCCAAATTCTTCAAAGTCTGAAGTAAACTAGTCAACCCACTTTCTGAAATAAACGCCACGCTGAAAATAAATTCATCACACATTTCTAATTCACTCTCAAGCGTACTAAGAACTTTCTTCGCTTCTAAATGATTGTTATAAACAAATGTATTCTTCATTTTAACCTCCTTTTATTAGATTAGCCATTAATTATTTCATATGTTATTAATGCTTCTTTCATAACTTTTACATTATGAACACGTACCATTCTAGCTCCTCGTTTAACCGCTTCTAATGATAATGTAGCACTTACTATATCTCTATCCTTCGGATTACTATTACCACCTAGCACATAATTTGTAGTTCTCTTTCTACTCACCGCATATAAGATTTCACACCCTAGTGAATTAAGTAACTCTAATTTTCGTGTGATTTCCAAGTTAGCCTCTGCAGTTTTACCGAATCCCATTCCAGGATCGACAATTATGTTTTCTTTCTTCACACCTGCATTTAAACAAATATCAACACTCTCACCTAATTCACGTACAACTTGCTCAATCTCTTGCCCTTCTTCTACACCACCATTGTGAATAATAAAGATAGGAATATCATGTTTAGCAGCGACATTAGCCATAGTACTTCCTTTAGCACCATTGACATCATTTAGTACATCTACTCCTGCTTCAATCATGTATTCAGCTACATTAGGCTTATACGTATCAACGCTAAAGCACACATCAGGGAATGTTTTTCTTAATGTTGGAAATACGATTTGTAATCTAGCAAGTTCATCCTCTTCGCTAACTACAGTAGAACCTGGACCAGTCGATTCAGCACCGATATCAATAATATCCGCACCTTCAGCTACCATCTTACGAATACCTTCTATCGCAGCTTCCACATCATAAAAATCTCCTCCATCCGAAAAAGAATCCGGAGTAAAGTTCAATATTCCCATAATTAAATATTTTTTTTCATTTAATAATTTTTTTAATTTATTCATTCTATCACCTTATAGTTTTATTTTACATACCCTACTATTATATCATGTGAGTATGGGGTTTGCACTAAAAAAAGAAGCAACCCTAAAATTATGATTTTAGAATTACTTCTTAATTTTACTGATTGGGTGTGCCTTCCCAACTTACTATTCACTCTTTTTCTTCAACGAACGAATAACTGGTTCTTTTCTAAATGCATAATATAGCTGAGCAGCCATTATAACCCATAGAATAGGTTCTACAAATATTACTCCTAAATATCCTGCACTTGGAATAATAAATATTACAAATAATATTTTTCCTAGCATTTCTATAATACTTGAAACAAGTGGCATCATCTTTTGCCCTAAACCTTGTAGAGCATTCCTCAATACTAAAAGTATGGCTAAAAATGGATAGAATGCAGAACTAATCTTAAGATATAATGAAGCCTGGTAAATTAATTCTTCATCATTACTTCCTGTAATAAGTTCATTTAAATATGGACCTGCGAAAAATAGCGTAATACAGATGAAGACTGACCAAATTATCGTAACAAGCGCACCCTTACGTAATCCTTCAACTATACGACTATATTGTCTTGCTCCGAAGTTTTGCGATGTAAAAGTCGTTATAGTCGCACTCATAGACCCCACAGGAAGCAGTCCGAACATCATTATTCTTCTAGCACTTGTCTGCGCACTGATAATTACTGGACCTAAGGCATTAATCGATGTTTGTAAGATTACTGTACCAATCGAAACAACAGAAAACATAAGTCCCATCGCCAACCCTTGGCTAAATAAATCAGAATAAAGTTTTTTATTCCATGTAAAATGTTTTTTTGTTGGAATTAGAAATGGTGTTTTTCTACGAATATAGTTAAAACATAATACTGCAGAAATACCTTGTGAGATAATTGTTGCAACTCCAGCCGAACGTACACCCATGTGTAGGTATGCTATAAAATATATATCTAATACAGTGTTAATAATTGCTGAAAAAATTAAGAAATATAATGCAGCCTTACTATCTCCAACTGCTCGAAGTAGTCCCGCACACAAATTATACGTAAGAGTAACACCTACAAATACTACTATAAGATAACTATACTCATAAGATTGATCAATAATATTACTTGGTGTCCCTAGTAATTTCAGTAATGGATATAAAGTAAAATTACCTAATAAGGCAATCACAATACTCAGAACTCCACCTATAACAAACGTGGCAGCTACAGCGCTCTTTAACTTTTCATAGTTCCCAGCACCATAATAACGAGCAATAACTATCCCCATACCATTTCCTATACCTAATGCAAAACCAACTACAAGTTCAAATATCGCAGCAGTAGCTCCAACAGCAGCAAGGGATTCTTCTCCAAGGAATCTACCAACAATCATAATATCTACCGTATTATAGAGTTGCTGAAAAATATTTGCTATCATAATCGGTATCGCAAAAGCAATCATCGCCCGTAAAATCGGACCTTCTAATAAATTTACTGATGTTTTTTTCATAAATAATATTATAGCACTTTGAAATAAAGATTCAAGAAAAAACCTGAAAACTATTCTGAAAATGGAGAAAGGCTCATCGAAAGATGAGCCATATATTATACTGATTCGAAACTAAGAATTTTCTCGTCCTTTCGTCCTAAAAATTCTAGTTTCTGTAGCATGTGTTATTCGTACATTCTATCTGCATCCTTTGGACTTGATAGAATTACGACTAACCGATGAAAAAAATATTATTAAGTTTTGTTATGTTTATATTATATAACCCAAACCTTATATAAACTTAAAGCTATAATTAAAATGAAACTAAAATTGAAAAATTTTGAAAATAAGCCCTAGAAATGGAGAAAGGCTCGTCGAAAGACGAGCCATATATATTATACTGATTCGAAACTAAGAATTTTCTCGTCCTTTCGTCCTAAAAATTCTAGTTTCTGTAGCATGTGTTATTCGTACATTCTATCTGCATCCTTTGGACTTGATAGAATTACGACTAACCGATGAAAAAAATATTATTAAGTTTTGTTATGTTTATATTATATAGCCCAAACCTTATATAAACTTAAAGCTATAATTAAAATAAAACTAAAATTGAAAAATTTTGAAAATAAGCCCTTGAAATGGAGAAAGGCCCATCTTTCGATGAGCCATATATTATGAAAAAAAATATTATTAAGTTTTGGTATGTTTATATTATATCCCACTTACCTTACACGAACTTTAGACTATAATTAAAATGTAATTAAAGTTGAAAAGTTTTGAAAATAAACCCCTAAAATGGAGAAAGGCCCATCTTTCGATGAGCCATTTATATTATGAAAAAAAATATTATTAAGTTTTGGTATGTTTATATTATATCCCACTTACCTTACATGAACTTTATACTATAATTAAAATGAAATTAAAGTTGAAAAATAGATGATTTTCTGAAAAATACTTTATCCTAAAATTTATTTCTCAAATATATCTCTTATATTGATAATACTAAAAATAATGGTATATTTTTATAGTAAGGTGATAATATGCGAAAACACAACATAAATTTTATTACAAATAAAATTTTTTAAAAAACATCTAATTATATTCCAAAAAGTTACAATTCCAGACAAATAAAGAACGATTAGAGGCTAAATTACTACTGATAGGAATTAAAGATATCGAAAATAATAACCTTATTGATGGAGAAAAGATTCTCTTAGATTAAAAAAATAAATATAATAAATAGATATAGTATAAAATTAAGAGTAACTCAAATAATTTTTTTGAGCTACTCTCTTTAGTTTAAACTAATTAAAAACGAACTGATTATTATTCTTAAATTTATAAATCAAAATAACTTCTAAAAGTATCTTTTAATTTTATAACATCTGATTCTTCTAAATCATAAATCTTTCTTCCTAAAAATCTACTTTTATGAATTTCTCTTATTTTTCTAATTTTTATAAATGCCTTCTCATATGTCGGATTTTTTTGATATTTTGTACAATCTATAGTTATTCCACCCCTATATTTCATGCCTTTTTTCTTACTTGTTATAGGCGCTACAATAAGTGTATCATCTTTCTTTGACATCTTACTCATAACAACAGCATAGTGCTTCCCAGAAATTTCCCCACCAATATTTTGTTTGAAATCAATAAGATATACTCCAAAAACATCAAACATCACAATACTACCTCTTATCAAAAAATTAGGCATATCAAATAGATATGCCTTTTGGTATCCTTAACTAATAAGGCTTTCTCTTCTTCAAGTATCTCTCCTTAACTAATAAGGCTCTTGATACAATTTCATAGTATTACAAAATTAGCTTCATGTCAAGTCGGAAACCTATAAATTTTGAAACCTTTAATAGTATGTCTATTACTCCATACAACCAACATGGAGAAAGTCCCATCTTTCGATGAGCCATTTATATTATACTGATTCGAAACTAAGAATTTTCTCGTCCTTTCGTCCTAAAAATTCTAGTTTCTGTAGCATGTGTTATTCGTACATTCTATCTTCATCCTTTGGACTTGATAGAATTACGACTAACCGATGAAAAAAAATATCTATTATCTAAATATTTCAAACTCAAAATCAAAAATTACCCATAAAATGGAGAAAGGCTCATCTTTCGATGAGCCATATATTATGAAAAAAATATTATTAAGTTTTGTTATATTTATATTATATCTCACTTATCTTATATGAACTTTAGACTATAATTAAAATGAAACTAAAATTGAAAAGTTTTGAAAATTATTTTCTAAAATGGAGAAAGGCCCATCTTTCGATGAGCCATTTATATTATGAAAAAAATAATATTAAGTATTGTTATGTTTATATTATATCTCACTTACCTTACATGAACTTTAGACTATAATTAAAATGTAATTAAAGTTGTTAATTTTCATATTTAATTTCAATAATACTGTATAAAATTTAAAATCAATATAACAATAACTAATTTATAAGAATTAATTACAGTTAATTTTTGTTTTAATTCAAACCCTCTCCTGTAAATTCACCAAAATTATATCCTTTACAATTCATCTTTATCATTATAAAATTAAGTGTATATTATTAGAAATGTTGGTGTTTATTTATGAATTTGAATTGTAAAATAAAATTTGAGAAATATTTAAAAGAGAATAATTTAGAAGATAAAAATAATACATTAGAACTTTTCAGTCAGTTAAGTTTAGAACAACTTGCTGAAAAACTTCTGACTTTAGATGAAGATGAAATTGTGAACTATGCAATTGAATGTACTTGCGAAGAACTTCTTATTACTTCATCATATAAAATAGAACGTACTGGGATGAAACTTGGTCTTCACAGAATGGAACATATTCTTGAACTTTTCGATCATCCTGAAAAAAATCTTAAGGTAATTCACGTTGCCGGTACTAATGGTAAAGGTTCTACTTGTTCTTATTTAAAAGATGTCTTAAAAACTAAGTATAGAGTTGGATTATACACAAGTCCTGGTATGCTGAGTTTTAACGATAGAATTCGTGTTAACGATGATTTTATTTCATATAAAGAAGCTTATCGTTTATTCAAACTAGTTCAAGAAACTTATGACCAAAATAATCCAGATCCAAGTGATAAACTATCATTCTTTGAAATTATTACAGGTGTAGCTCTATTGTACTTTAGAGAGCAAAAAACAGATTTCGTAATTATGGAAGTTGGTCTTGGTGGAAGATATGATGGAACAAATATTTTTAAAGAAAAAGTATTATCTATCATTACAAAAATTGGTCTAGATCATACCGCTATTCTTGGAGATACTCTTGAAAAAATTGCTTATGAAAAAGGTGGAATTATCCAAGAAAATGATAATGTTCTAATTTATCCTGCTGGCGAAGGTGTTGTAAATGTAATAAAAGATATCTGCCAAGATAAAAATGCTAGCTTAAGTATTTTAAATGAAAAAGATATTGTCGTAAAAAAAGTTGAAGCTAGAGATAATGAATTTTCGTATAAAGGTGTAGATTATTCTACAAAAATGGTCGGTGCTCACCAAACTTTTAACGCATCTCTAGCTCTAGAGGCATTATCAAATCTGAAAAAACGCAATATTATCGATATAGAAGATAGTGTCATAAAAGAAGCCTTAAGTAAATCAGTTTGGGTAGGACGTTTAGAATGGATTCGTGAAAATATTCTTCTAGACGGCGCCCACAACAATGATGGAATAGATAGTTTAGTAGCATACCTAGATAATCAAAAATTCCCTAAATTGAAAATTCTACTTGGTATTCTTGAAGACAAAGACTACAAAGACATGATTGAAAAATTAAAAACTATCCCCGCTGAATTCTCAGCGACAAAAGTTCCAATCGAGATTAAAGAATCAAATCTTGATAATCTAGTTCAAAGTTTTGGTGATACTCATGTCACTAAATATGAGAATTATGAGGTTGCTTTAAACAGTATTATTCCAAATCTACAAGACAATGAAATTTTTCTAATTACAGGTTCACTTTATCTTATCTCAGCGGTAAGAGGTGAAATATTAGAGAAATACTAGAAAAATACTAAAAAAATTAAAAATCCAGAAGGTAACTTAAAAGTTAGCTCTGGATTTTATTTATTGATTTTAATACATGGGATAGAAAAAAGAACCAGCATCGCTGCCGGTTCTTTTTTCTATTCATAGTTTTCTATAAAATGTTTTATCGCCGCTGCAAAATCTTCTACTACGTGTGTAGCTTGTCCTTTTACTTCTTGTGGCGCGCGATTCATACAGTATGAAACATCAGCTACCTTAAACATATCCACGTCATTTCCTGAGTCTCCTAAAGCTATTACTCTATCATACCCTGAACTGATAGCTTCAATACCACTAGCTTTAGAAATATTTTTTGCTGTGATTTCCATACGTGTTGAACCAGATTTATAAATTTCTACTTCTGGAAATTTCTCTTTCATTACATCGTAATGATAATCTAATTGTTCTTTTGTTGGTCTTACGTTAATCTTATAAATTATTTTTCCTTCTAATATTTCAAAAGGATTTTCGACACAAATTAGCTCCATGTTCCATAATCTATCTTTTTTCTCATGGTCAAAATTACCAATACGCTGTTTCCCATCTAAAGCATCAAATATTAATTTGCTTTCTTTTAGATATTCGAATATTCCAGTTAAATCTTTAGTAGGAATATATTTTTCAAAAAGAACTTCATCTTGTCTTGTTACGACCGCTCCGTTAAACCCTATCATGTGTGTAACATCCATATCATTACCTTGAGCAATGTATTTGATTTCTTCAACAGAACGCCCAGTCGCAACTGAGAAATCCCCGTAATTTTTAGCATCATGATACGCTTTTAAATCTTCTTTTTCGACGAATACTGAATTTTTTACAAATGTTCCGTCTAAGTCTGTAACAAACAAATTCTTCATGAAACTATTCCTCCATACCAAGCATGTCTTGGATTTCCATTTTTAATACATTAGCATGAGATCCATAAATTGATTGCATTTGCATATCACTTTCTGCAAATCCCATAGCTCCAAGTTTCGTTGTAATACGTTCTTGGTCTACTACACTCTTATCTTTAACATTGATTCTTAAACGAGTTATACAAGCATCTACAGCTTCGATGTTATCTGGACCACCATGTGCTTTGATTAGCTCAGTAGCTTGTTTTCTAATTCCTTCTGGTGTTTTTTGTACTGTTTCCATTACTTCATCATCACCAGCAGTTGTTAAATCAGTTGTTTTTGGTTCTTCTTTACCAATTGTAGCGATTTCTACACCAAGTTTAGCACGAGCTTCATTTTTGTTAGATAAACGAACTTCATCACTATCTTCACGACCAGGTGTTTTAAGGTCAAATTTAACAATCATAAATCTGAATACAATGTAGTAGATAAAGAAGTAAACCACACCTACGATTGGTACTAACCACCAAGCTGTTTTAGGACCTTGAAGTACTCCGTAGATTACCCAGTTAATAAATCCGTGTCCAGTTGGAGTAGCAACTCCAGCTCCTAGCATGTGCATTACGAATAATGCTGAACCTGCTAAAAATGCGTGTACTACATAAAGAATTGGCGCTACGAATAAGAATGTAAATTCGATTGGTTCTGTGATACCTGTTAAGAATGAAGTACCAGCTGCTGCGAATAATAATGAACCTACAACTTTACGTTTTTTCTCATCGGCAGTTTTATACATTGCATAAGCTGCACCAGAAAGACCGAACATAAAGTAAACGAATTTACCACCATTGAATCTTGTAATACTTGGATCTACGTGTTGTACATTTGGATCAGCTAGTGATGATAAGTAAGCGTTGATTGTACCAACTACACGTTGTCCACCAATTTCCCAAGCTCCACCTAATTCTGTTGTACGAACTGGCCAGTTCAGACCGTGGTGAAGACCGAATGGTAATAATGCTCTTTCAACTAAACCATATAAGAATGTTCCAATAGGTCCAGATTTAAGGATAAAGATTGATAATACACTGATACCTTTTTGTACTGGAGGCCATACGAAGAATAATCCAGTTGCTACAGCTGACATGATTACGATAGTTGCGATAGGTACGAAACGTGGTCCACTGAAGAATCCAATAACTGTTGGTAGTTGAACTTTAACAGCCCACTTATGAACGAAGTATACTACTATACCTACGATGATACCTCCGAAGACACTAAGGTCCATTGTTTGAATACCAAGAACTTTTGTCTGCATGGCATTAGATAATGCTAATTTGGCTTCATTACTTGATAATTTGCTAGTATCTACTAATTTGTGACTTTGTACTAATAGGAAGTTAAGTACGTAGTGTAATACGATAAATCCTAATAAACCAGAAAGTGCAGCAGAACCTTTTTCACGTTTTGCTAAACCTACAGCTACACCAACCGCAAAAATAATCGGTAAGTTATTAAATGCTGTATCCCCTAATACAATTAGAAATTTCATAATAAACTGAATAATGTCATTTTTTAATACTGGGAACATTTTTAATGTGTTTGAATTACTGAAGGCAGTCCCAATTCCTTTAATAATACCTGCACCAGGAAGTACAGATACTGGTAATAAGAACGAACGTCCGAATTGCTCAAAAGCAGAGACGAATTTATTTTTTTTCTTTGCCATTACCTTTTCTCCTTTTATAATTTTGTCTAGCCATATTATACCAAATTTGAAAACGATTTTTCCTGTTTTGCCTAAAAATTTCTTTCTTTGTAATTAATTACTAATTCAGTAAAATTTTACTAGACTATGTAAATCGCTTTAAAAATAGCTTTTATTTTCTAAATTTTTATGTTATGATACATAATACTGAGTAAAGAAAAGGAAATTGATTAATAAATTTTACTCTCGGAGGCAACTTATGTTTTTTGACAATTTAAAAAATAACTATGATAAACTATCTATTTCAGAACAACAAGCTATAGATTATCTAATGAAACAAGATAATATCGAACACACGACCTTAAAGGAAATTAAACAGACTGTTCTTGTTTCATCTTCTACTGTAATTCGTGCTTGTAAAAAATTAGGTTATAATACCTTTATCGATTTAAAATATGATTTAAAAATGAGTAAGGAACTAGCTAAAAAGAATAAAAACTCAACGGCCTCTACCTTCCTTTCTTTAAAAGAACAGCTTAGCGTTGAATTTTCTAGGACAATGTCTATACTGAATCAAGATGATTTCGATATTTTTGCCAATAAAATAATAAATGCTCGTCGTATATTTTGCGTAGGTAGTGGATCAAGTTACATGGTCATGAGTGATTTTAATAGAAAACTTAAACTAATTAATCTTTGGTCAAATGATTATTTTGAACACTATTCTATTAAAAGAATCCCTGATATTTGCAAAAAGGATGATGTCCTATTGGTATTTTCTCTTAGCGGAGAGACTACGGTTATCAATGATTGTGTTTTAGAAGCTAAACAAAACGGTACAACTATTTTATCAATCACAAGTCTTGCGAACAGTACTCTAGCCAAAATGAGTGATCATTTGATTAAAGTCTATGATGCACCAAAAAACAGAAAAAAAATCCGCTCTCGTCTAATGCTAAGTGTAGTTGGAATTATTTTATTTGAAACTATCGTTAACACTATCAGTCCCGGAGAATATGTAATCGATTAATAAAAAGGTAGTGATTCAAAAATCCTAAATTTTAAAAAAAAGTATATATTATAACTCATAAACACAGTGATTTATTGATATCTAAATTTGCTTTATAAAAGCTTTTTAGATATCTACTAAACTGTGCGGAGGACTCGACAAAATCTTGTTTCTTTGAAATCGTGATTTTTGGGTCACTCCCACTCTCTTATCTTATTTGATTTATGATTTTTTTCATTCATCAAATTTAACAACAAATCACAAAAAGGAGGTGAACTTATCTCACCTCCTTTTCTTATGTTTTAATTAGTCTTTTTACTTTTAACCTTACTTTTAGGAACACGTTTAGCGGAACCTATATTCCAGACAGTTTCCTCTTGTGAAGCTATTTCTTTATATATATTTGCATTATTTTTCACTGCACCGTCTATTTCTTTAGATTCTACTACTTTTTTTTCTACTGATTGCTTTTCAGTTTTTTTTACTTCTGAAGTAGTAGTTTTTACAGGTTCATTAATAGAAAGCCCAGTAGTTGATATACCTACTTGTTTTTTTGAACTTTCTAGCGTATTGCGTGATGCTGAACCATAAACAGATGAATATACTGGTGACGGCTTGAATTTTCCTACGCTACGCGGTTTCGGTGTAATAGTATTTGAACTCATCATTTGTCCAGTTACTGATCTAGTAGATGTTGATAATCCTGATGAAGAATATTTTTCAAAAATAGCATCAAGTATTTTCTGATTATTTTCTATTTTCTCTTTACTTACAGGTCTATAACCGTAATCAACTGTTTTATATTCACCTAGTTTAGCACCATTTCCTTTATCGAAGTATTCAGAAACGTCATTAGTATATAATTTTTCTATATATTCAATTCCACGTTCTTCCTCTTCTTCTTTACTTGCTTCTTCATAAGATTTAATATCCTCTAATCTCTTCTCTGCAACTTCCTTAGGAACAACTTTCTCATCAGTGAACTTATCTACATCATTAGTAACTTTAACAACTTTATTATTTGGTGATACTTCTCTTAATAAGCTATCGATGTTTACTGAATCAACTGACTCTTCAAGGTAATTTTGTTCTTCAAGTTCTTCGATTTCCTCTTCATCTAAATGGTAATCGCTATAACCTGATAATTTATCTTTTTTGACATCTTTGAATTCTTCATACTCCTCTACTTCAATATCTTTTATCTTAGCTGCTTCTTGAACTAAATCTACATAAGACTCTTCTTTTTTATCTTTTCTTAAATCTTCTAGGTTTTCATTCAGTTCTTCAATTTCAGGTAGAGTCTCTTCTTTTTTCGGAGAAATATCTATATTCTCAGTTTCTATTAGTTCATCTAAAGCTGTTTTTTCTTGAATACTTTCAGCCTTTTTACCTTCGTATAAACCTTTTCTGAAGTTTTCTACATCCTCTGTAACCTCTTGACTTTCTTCAAATCTGTCACCCATAAGTTTTTTACTAACTCTATCAATATCATCTTCAAATAAATCTTCAGCACCTTCTAGTATATCATTTACAGAAGTATATTTAAGTTTCTCACGACGACTTCCTTCTGCATCTAGTTCTCTAACTTCAAGTTCAGGAGTTTCTTTTTCATGAGTTTTGTTTTCTTTAGCACGAATTTCATCGAAAATACCGTCTAATTTTTCATTTTTCTTAGCATATAACGGATTGTTTTTTTCGATTTTATCACTTCTTCTCTCAAGAGCATTAAAGTTTTCTTCGAATTCTTGTCTTGCCTCTTTATTCTTAGTGACTCTTTCTTCTTGAACAGAAGCTTCTTCTTTGACTTGCTCTTTAAATTTACCTGCTACTTCTTCTTTCAACTCACTGCTATCTTTACCTAGTACTACACTGTCTCCTAGAGAATCAATTTTATGATCTTGTTTTAATCTCTTAGTTCTAACAGCTGCCAGCGTCGGATGCGTTCTTCTCGGTGGATTTTCATCAAAGATGTCAACATCGCGTATTTCAGAACCTGTTACTCCAAGTTTTTTCAATGCATCACCTAAATCCGTTACTTTAGCCTTTGAGACTACCTCTTCTTTTTCTTCATATTCGGTAATATCAATTTCTTCAAACTTAGGTGTTACTTTCTGTTCTTTTTCTTGTTCTACAAACTCAATTTCAAGTTCATCCTCAGATTCTTCTATTTTTTCTACTTTTGATTGAGCTTTTTTCTTATCAAGATTTTTATCTTCTCCAAAGTCTTCTTCAAAATCATCTAACACGGCATCTAGTTCTTCTTGATCAATTTCATCGTCACTCACATTGAACAATTTATCTTTAAGTCTTGAGAAGAATCCTACTTTTTTCTCATTTTCTTCATAGTCGTCTTCATAGTCTTTTTCTGCTACTCTAGATTTTTGTCTTTGTTCACGTTTCTGACGCTCTAAATATGTTTTATAATCCTCAGCCTCATCATCTTCGTCTTCTTCATCTAGATATTCATCATCTAAGAACTCTTCATCTTCTTTTTTATTAGAACTGAATAATCCTTTAAGTTTAGAAATAAAGCCATTTTCTTTTTTAAATTTTTTCTCTTGCTTCAAATCTTCTTCGTAATCATCTTCATAATCTTCAAAGTCATCATAGTTATCTACTTCGAAATCATCAAGATTAACTTCTTCATAATCTTCAATCTTTTTAGATTCTTTCTCGTCACGTTTTCTAGTACTACGTTGTGAACTAAATTCATCCTCATCAAATGAGTTTTTAGTTTTATTAGAACTAAAATCTATTTCGAAATCCTCATCTTCATCAAGATAAACTCTTTCTTTTCTTCTGTTTTCAGCTCTTTTTTCCCTACGTTCAGCTAAATCGTCTTTTTTCTCTTTTTTAGCTGTGCTTTCTTCGTATATCTCATCTTCGTTTTCTTCTAAAAACCATTTTTTCCAATTTACCATATTTCACACCTCCTAATTAGATTTTATTTAAGATTCAAATCTTTCACGCGAGTTCCTACTTTAGTATCTGCATCTAATACTAAAATACCTCTCGCTTCTTCTTGTGGTAATCCTAGTTCACGTTTTGAACATAGCATACCATTTGATTCAACTCCACGTAGTTTTGATTTTTTAATTAATAGACCACTTGGCATCATTGCTCCACTTAGAGCTACTACTACCTTTTGTCCTGCCTCTACATTTGGAGCACCACATACAATTTGTAGTGTTTCTTCTTCATTAACTTTTACTTCTGTTACTTTTAATTTATCTGCGTCTGGGTGTTTTTCACAACTTAAAACTTCCCCAACTACAAAGAACTCATCATTATTACCTTCTAGGTCAATTTTAATTCCATTTTTTTCTAATCGTTTTTGAAGGATTTCTTTTTGCTCTTCTGTTAAGTCGATACTACCTTCTCCATCTAATTTTAAGTTCTCAACATTAAAAATATTTAATCCTACTAAAGCGCCATTTTCATCTTTAATTAGTGTAATATTCTTCTTATCTTCGTATGTTACCTCTTCCTTACTTTGAATAGTAATTAATAATGTTTCTCCTAACATCTTCTTATTGTAAAAAAATAACATGAATCTCTCTCCTATAATAAATTTTAATTTTAAAATTATTCTACAAAAATAAAATAACTCTCTAGTTCTTTTCCATCGTATTTAAACGTTATTGTTGTTATCGGTACTAGACCTTCTGTGAAAAAATGCACCATCATCTTCTGCAAAATTTCTAGTCCTTGCTTATTCTGTACCTCTGCAATTATCAATGTATCTTGATGAGGTAACCCTACATAGAATGAATCACCTATTTTGTCATAAAAGTAATTCAAGACATTTTTATCGATTATTCTCGCCCCATCGTAACCGTCTTTTGCATTTAGGAAATAGAATTTATTTCCTGCAACTTCATCCACATTATACTTAAGTGGTAGTTTTTCTAAATTATATTTAGCATATCCTAAAAATTCTTCTTCAGTTTTAGAAAATCTACTTAAAAAACTACCATCTAATAATTTATAACCATCTTTAAAATCATAAGCTAAATATATTCTAGTTTCATTTGTATGATAAAAACTAACAAGATTTTTCTCGTTATCTTTGTTAAAACTACTAGCTCGAACCACTGGAAAAATATTTCCCAATAATTCATCCTCAGTTATATCATCTATAGAAAGTTTTTTTTGTGCATTGAAGTTTCCTACTATGTAGTAAACAAATTCTTCTATCTTCTTGTCACTTTCGCTAGTTTTTTTATCTCCTAACTTCCTTATAAAACTATCTATATCAATCTTAGCACGGCGATTTTCATATTCTAAAATAAAAACACTGCTTTCTCTTTCTCGCCTCTCATGAATTTTTAAAGTAGGTAGTTTTTCTATTATTTTTTCAAATATATAATCTCTTGAATAAGACATACTGCCTCCTATTTTGTGTATAATACGGCAACTTAATTATACCATATTCATTCGCATTCAATCAACACAATTAAGCAATATATACAAATATTATTCACTTTTTTACAGTGTATATATTTTATTGCACCTTTAGTTTTATTTTGTTATAATTTTATATATATACTTCGGAGGATTTTTTATGGATATAGAAATAAAAAGAGCCGAATTACAAACAAAATACAATAACTGGATTAATAAGAATACAAGAAGATTAATAGTTGCTTTTATAGCTTATATAGTAATTATCCTTATAAATTTTTTACTATTAAAAAAACCTAAGATCACTCTTTTTTCTAGCTTCTTATTTTTCACATATACAGTTTATGTATTATCATTAATTTGGTTTATAAAAAATAAATTAATCGCAAATATCGACTCTGTTGATTTCGATGTGAAATAAAAGTACTTAAATTAATCATGTAGGATTATTTAAGTACTTTTGTTATTTTCTGTAAGCTATCATATATTCTTTATCATTATAAGACTTGATTTCTTGCTTTGTTTATGCTACTTTATAAGTATAAAGGGATAGCAAAATCTTGTGTATTATATTACCAAGAAATAGATATAACAAATAAAGGGGGAAATTAAAATGTATATTCCAACAATAGTAATAATTTGTATGGTATGTGGCGGTATAGGTGGAGCTCTGGGTTCTTATCTTACAAAAAAGAATAAAAAACAAAAAAATAAAGAAGACGATTAATCGTCTTCTTTTACTTATTTATTACATTCCCCAAGCTGATAAACCTTGTGCTTGATATGCACGAGTTGCTGCATCGATTTGATCTTGAACTGTTGCTGTAGATCCCCATCCAGGCATTGTTTGGAATAATCCACTAGCTCCAGAAGCATTTCTAGCTCCTACTTGACCATTTGATTCACGAGCGATGATGTGTTCCCAAGTTGATGCTGGTACTCCAGTACGACGAGCCATTTCTTGAGCTGCTGCTGCTCCATCTGCACCTGCAGTGTTACCATTTGATAATACAACAGATCCACCTGGTGCTGAATATGATTGAGCTGGTGCTGCGTAAGATTGTTGTGTCGCTACTTCTTGTTGTTGAGCTGCTGGACGTTGTTTAGTTCCTACTACTACAACTTTAGCTGTAGCTTCAGTGATTACTTTCTCAGAAGCAACTTCTCTAGATACTTCTTTACCTTTTTCTCTTACAACGTTGTAAGTAACTTCTTTCTCACCGTTTTTACCTTCAACTTTTGTAACTTTTTCATCTACATATTTAGAATCATCTTTTTCTTCTTTTGTTTCGAATTTGATTACTTCTTTTTTAGTTTCAGTAGTTTTTCCAGTTCTAGCAATTTTAATTGTATCAACTGTAGCTACTTCACTGTTTAATCCTGGTGTAACTTCATCTTTTTCACCAAGGGTAATGTTTAATTCTTTTAAGATATCTTCAACTTTTTTGTAAGTAGTTTTTCTTACCGTAGTTGTATCTCCATCAACGATTGTTACTTCATGAGCTTTATAGATGCTGATAGTTTCCCCACCGCTTACTTTTGTATCTAATCCTGGTTCTACTCTATCGTCTGCACCAAAAGGAATATCGTTAGCGATAAGAATTTCTCTAACTGTTCCTTTTTTAGTTTTTAACTCAATTTTGTTACTATTATCTAAGTTTACGGCGAAAACATTGTGCCCTGTGTATTCTTCCGCTACTACGAAAGCTCCCGATAATAATAATCCCGATGTTGCCGCTGCGGCTATAATTCTACCTAATTTCATGTATTAATCAATCTCCTTTTTATCTTCTAATCCGAACAACGTACATGCATTATTGAATGTTTGTTTTGTTAGTTGTTCATACGACATTTCTTTAAGATCTGCAATTTCTTGTGCTACATAGTGCACATATGCAGGTTCGTTTCTTTTGCCTCTATATGGTGTTGGTGTTAAGTACGGACAATCCGTTTCAATCAATAACTTATCTAATGGACAAGCTTTTGCTACTTCTTTAGGTGTTTTTGCATTTTTAAATGTTACTGGTCCACCTAGTGAAATATAGAAGTTCTCTTTTAGCATAATATTCATGCTTTCTACAGAACCAGAAAAGCTATGCATTATTCCACCAATTTCACTAGCTTTTTCTTCTTGAAGTATTTGTATTGTGTCTGCCATAGCATCACGTGTATGAATTACTATTGGTTTTTTTACTTCTTTTGCTAGTTGAATTTGTCTTCTAAATACTTCTTTTTGAACATCCTTTGGGCTTTTATCCCAGTGATAATCTAGACCAATCTCACCGATGGCTACTACTTTATCATTTGTTAAAGCAATTTTTTTTATCATTTCATATTTTTCTTCTGTAAAGTCAATTGCTTCTACTGGGTGCCAACCTACTGTTAAATATAAAAAGTCATATTTAGCTGTGATTTCTAGTGCTTTTTCTATACTTTTATCATCGAAACCAACTATGTTTATTAATTTTACTCCCGCTTCTTTCGCACGGATAATAGTTTCTTCTAAGTCTTCTAAATAAGCATCATCATTTAGATGCGCATGTGTATCAAATAACATACCACGCCTCCTTACTCTTAAGATTATACCAAAACAACGTTTCATTAAAATATCTAAACTATTTCAATTATGTTACAATACATTTTCAATTAACGTAAATATTGTTACTTTATACGTTTTCAAAAATATTTAGGGAGAATTATTGTCTTTTTTCAACAATTATTTCTAATTTTTTAAGCAACTAACCTAAAAGGTCTATATTTAAAAAAAATTTAAACACATCTGTTTCTTTATATATAATTTCACTTTATAAAAGTACTAATAAACTTTGCGAGGGGACAAGACAAAATCAATTTCTCTGAAAATACGATATTGAATCACTCCCACAAAAGAAAATGTCTTAGAGCATTTAAACACTCTAAGACATCTCTATAAAATGAGTTTATTATATTTAATTTAGTTCTCCATGGTACCAAACACGTACTTTACCATTCCCTATTGGATAAATATCACTGAAGTATAATGTACCTGAAGCCCAACCACTCCCATCATAAAATTGACTATAATTTACACTTGTTGGATATGCTGAACCTACAGGATAGTCATAGGGAATACTTTTAGAAATCTTCTCTCCAGTATTTTCAGAATTATTCACAATTGGACTTTTATCTACTCCAACTGCATTGTTTTTTTGATATATTGTATTTTCTTCATTCGCATTAGTATTTTCACCTGATGAAGAATAGACTGTACCAACTCCTAAGCTTCCTGGAAGCAGTACTAATAATAAACTCATTGCTCCTATTTTAATATTTTTTTTCATAAGTATGCACCTCCCCAACTACTTATTTTACTAATATTATACTCCTTTTTTTTATCGATGCAAACCTTTTCTCGATGTTTTTTATAAAAAATGACTTTAAATATAAATCTGCTCTAAATTTTAGAAAGCACATCACTATTTAAAGTCGTTCTTTTTATATTATTCAGCTTTAAAGTCTATTACTTGAGCGCCGATAAGTTGCTCTAGTACCTCTGGTTTTACTTCTACTTGATGACCTACTTTACCTGCAGAGATAATAATCGTTTCAACTTCACGACATTTTTCATCTACAAAAGTCGGAAATAGTTTTTTCATCGCAAATGGTGAGCAACCACCTTTTACATATCCTGTAATTTTTGTCAGATCTTTAAGTGGTAACATTGATAAACTTTTCACTCCTGCTGCTTTAGCCAGTTTCTTGAAGTTTATACTATCTTCACTCATAAGTACTCCAACTATATAGTTACCTTTACCATCTGTAGTCATAATTGTCTTAAACACTTGATTGTGCTCTCGCCCAATAATATCAGCTACTCCTACACCAGTCTTCGCAGCATCACTTTCTGCATCAAATTCAAAATGATTATATTCTACACCATTCTCATCCAAAAATCTCATCGCATTAGTTTTTAAGTCTTTTTTCTTACTCATATTTGTACCTCATTATTTAACTTCTTCATTAGTTATAAATTATAACTAATATTTTACTCCAAACTTTGCTTACTGTCAAAAACTGTTTTAAATAATTTTCAAAAATACCAATCACAAAATTTAGATTCTCTCACTTATCTACTAGGTTGGTATTCCTATTCTTATTTTAACACAAAGTGTCCTTCTTCAACTTCTTCGAATTTTTCACTACCAGTTATTACTATCTCCTCTGCACTAACTTCAAATTCTTCGAACATCTTTCTAGCTCTTATCGGATCAATAATCGGCATAGAACTTAAAAGACGTTTTGTATAAACGTGCTGCGGATTTTTCATAATCTGTGCTGTTGTTCCTAATTCTACTAGATTACCTCTATACATTACAGCTATTCTATCTGCGATATACTCTACTACACCTAAGTTATGTGAGATGAATAAATATGTTAGAGAAAATTTTTCTTGTAAATCTTTTAATAAATTAATTACCTGTGCTTGTGTTGAAGCATCTAAAGCAGAAGTCGGTTCATCGCATAAAATAAAATCTGGTCTTGTTACAACTGCACGAGCAATACCAATACGTTGACGTTGCCCTCCACTAAAAGCATTTGATAATTTTAACGCATCCTCATTAGAAATCCCTACAAACTCTAATATTTCTAACGCTTTTTTCTTCGCTGTTTCTTTATCCTCTTTGTGTAAAGCTTCCATAACTATATCTAAAGCACTCATTCGCGGATTTAGTGATGAATAAGGATCTTGGAATATAATTTGCATTTTGCTATATACTTCTGCAAGCTCTTTTTTTGACATTTTTGTTAAAGACTTTTCATTACCTTCTACAAAAACTTCTCCTGATATGAATGGATCAATATTTAAAATCCCCTTACCTAGGGTAGTCTTTCCACTTCCAGATTCACCTACTACAGCTAGCGTCTCAGCTTTATAAATATCTAAACTAATATCATTAACAGCTATAGTTTCTTTGACTTCTTTATCCATTCCTTTAGACTTATAAACTTTTCGTACATTTTTTAGTTTTAAATACTCTTTACTCATTACTCCACCTCTTTCAGATACTCATGAGTATCGCTAAGTTTTTGCCAAGTATAGTGTTTGTCATCTTCCTTATAATCAACAGTCAAAAGTTCATTATTAGTATTTTCTAATCTTGCCGCTGCAAGAAGTTGTTTTGTATATGGGTGTTGTGCATTGCTGAAGATTTCTTCAACATTTCCTTTTTCGACAACTCTACCTCTATACATAATATACACATAGTCACACATTCCAGCTATTACGCCAAAATCATGGCTGACTAATGCTACACTAAGTTCTGTTTCTTTTTGTAATTTTTTAATAAGAGATAAAATCTGTGCTTGAACCGTAACGTCTAGAGCAGTTGTAGGTTCATCTGCTACCAATAACTTAGGATTTGCAAGTAATGCCATAGCTATTAATATTCTTTGACGCATACCACCAGATAATTCATGTGGATATTGTTCCATTCTAAGCGGTGCATTAAGAATTCCTACTTTTTCAAGTTGCTCTATTGCTAATTTTTTTGCTTCTTCTTTAGACTTATTTTGGAATCTTTCTATTACTTCTATTAAGTGAAAACCAATCGTTCTAACTGGATCTAATGAAGTCATAGGATTTTGGAAAATCATAGAGATTGGTAACTTTTCACCCTTCTTAACTTCCTTTCTATCAAAGATAAACTTATCATTTTTATCAAAAATATTGTTAGGAAGAATAGACATTATGCTACGCATCAGAATACTTTTTCCACTACCTGATTCACCAACAACACCAGTGATATGACCTTTTCTAAAATTAATATCGATACCGTGTATTAACTGTTTATCTACTTCTTTATTTGGTTTATAATTAACCGTTAGATTTTTTAATTCTACTATATTTGTCATACTATTCTCCCTCCTTTTGAATATATTTTGTAAGTAAGTTACCAATATTATTGAATGAATAAATTGTTAACATTACAAATAATCCAGGGATGATAGCCATATGAGGAGCACGTTGTAGACTTTGTTGTGCATTTTGTAGTAATGTTCCCCAAGAAGTCATAGGTTGTTGAATACCAAGACCTAAGAAACTAAGTGCCGCTTCTGTCATTATTGCGTTAGCTATTGAGGCACTTGCCGCTACTACTAAAGTTGGTATTATAGCTGGAATAATATGTTTCTTTAGAATAGAGATAGTTTTTACACCGCTAAATCTACTATATACTACATAGTCATATTCCTTTGCCGATAGAGTTTCTGCTCGAACTAATCTCGCAAGACGCATCCAAGAAAAACATCCTATTACTATAATTATTGAATCAATTCCCGGTTTTAAAAATACGCTTAGGACGATTACTAATACTAACCATGGAATAGATGATAATACATCGACTAAACGCATAAGTAAACTATCAACAACTCCACCAACATAACCTGCGATAAGCCCTACTATCGTTCCGATTGTTACGGAAGTTACCATCGCTAGTAAACCTACTATAAGAGAAATACGACCTCCATAGATTACACGAATGAAGTAATCACGACCTACCTCATCAGTTCCGAATAAATGTTGTAAACTTGGTGATTGAGATAGATTCGCTACATCAGTAGCCGCTGGATCAATAGGAATTAAAGGAGCAATTAACGAAACAAAAACTAATATTGCTATAAAAATAAGTGAAAAAATATAAATCTTTGAACTTTTAGTAGTTTTAATAAATCTTTTCATCTTACTTACCTCCCCTTCTAATTCTAGGATCTACTATCGAATACAGTATGTCTGAAATTAAATTACCTACTATTACTAATGTAGCTGATAGTAACATTACAGCCATTATTATAGGGTAATCTAACGCTCTAGTTGCTTGTGTAATATATGGTCCAATTCCTGGCCAACTAAATACTGTTTCTGTAATAATCGCTCCAGTTACTAACATCGGCAGTGACATACCTACTTGAGTTATTACCGGAATTAGTACGTTTTTTATAATATGCCTTGTGAAAATTTGAGTTTTTGTCGCTTGAAAAGCTTGTTGAACTACTACATACTCTTCATTTGTTTGACTTAAAGCTGAAGACCTTACATAACGTGTAAGCTCTGCAAAGAATACAATTGTTAAAGTTAGATAAGGCATGATAAAGTGTGATAAGAAATCACCAAAATCGCTCTCTTTACCAATTGTGTGCATTCCTATTATTGGGAATAAGTTTAACTGGTATCCTAAAACATAGATGAATATCATCGCTATCCAAAATGATGGAGTAGCTATTCCAAGTGAAGCTACAGCATCGATAAGTTTATCTTGCCAGTTACCTTTATTTGCAGCCGCTAATAATCCTAATACTATCGCAATCACTAATGCTGTTACATATGCTGGTAATACTAATGATATTGTATTAGGTATTTTCGCTAGAATTTCCTCTCCTACACTATTATGAGTTACTAATGAGTGCCCGAAGTTTCCACTTAATATTTGCCCTAACCAATCCACATACTGAATTAAGAATGGTTTATTAAGCCCACTTTGCTCACGAAGAATATTAATTTCTTCTTGTGACATATTCGACGTTATCTGTGCATCAATAGCATCATATGGTGCTAAATGTATTAAAGTAAATACTATAAACGATATTACTAAAAGTAATGGTACTGCTTGTAATATACGTTTCAAAATATATCGAATCATACATTCTCCTTTAAATTTTAATTACTATATTTCTATGAAATTCATTTATAATTTATCACAAATCTCTTTGTTATAAATTATAAATGAACGTTTCCCTTAAAACTAACAAAGCGAGGGAGATACTATAAAATCTTATTATAAATAGGATTTTATCGTACTCCCCCTCACACTATATTTTATTTTCCACTACTATTACTATTTAAGAGTAATTTTTGATAAATCATCAAATGTGTAGATTGGCACTAACTTAGCATCATTAACATTTCCAACACGTTTATTAACCGCTAAGATTTTTTGGTTATCTACGATTGGGTATAGGTATGCTTGGTTAGCAATTTCTTGTTGAAGGTTTTTGTACACTTCTTTACGTTTAGTTTCATCTAGTTCAGCTGCACCTTGTTTGAATAATCCATCAACTTTTTCACTTCTGTATTGGAAGTAATTTGAAGTACCATTTGATCCAAATAGCTTAGAGTATAAATCAGGATCGTTACCCATGATATATCCACCTAAGAATAGGTTGTAAGCTTTAGAACCAGGTTTTCTTAACTCTGTAAAGATAGCTGTTTCATCTCCACCACGAAGCTCTACATTGATTCCTACTGCCTGTAGTTGTTGTTGGATGAATGTTGCTTGGATAGTATTTGCAGCATCGTTACTTGCATATCCTAAGTTAAGTTTCAAGTTAGAAACTCCAGCTTCTTTTAATAGTGATTTTGCTTTTTCAACATTTTGAGTATATTTCTCTACATCATCAGTATTGAATGGATTTTTCGGTGGTAAGAATGAATAAGGGTTTTGGTAGTATTTACTGTCTAAGTAAGCTGCTTTATTCATATCTTCTTTGTTTAATGCGTATAAAATAGCTTGTCTAACTTTAACATCTTTTAATTCATCTGTGTTTGTGTTTAATCCTAAGTATCCGATACGGTTTTCACTGTAAGGATAAGTATCAATGTTTTTAGAATCTAAATCTTTAATTGCAGCAGGTAATACATATGCTGCATCTACCTCACCTTTTTGTAATGCTACTTTTGTAGTATCAGCACTTTTAATAATACGTAGTACTACATTTTTAACTTTTGGCTTACCATTGTAATAATTTTCATTCGCTTCAAATTTAATGTATTCTCCACGTTTGTTTTCTACTAGTTTGTATGGTCCAGTTCCTACTGGTGTTTCTTTTAATTCTTTAACTGAGAAGTCAGATACATTTCCATAAACGTGTTTTGGAATAATGTAAGTTTCATTTGCAATGTTATTTGCCGCAGCTGCACTTGGTTCTGGGAACTTAAATACTACAGTGTAGTCATCTACTTTCTCAATAGTTATCGGTTTGTCACCAATCCATAAGTTTTTAAAGTTTCCATTTTCTTTTTTAGCTTTTGTTTGATAAGTGAAGACTACATCATCAGCTGTGAATTTTTGTCCATCAGACCATTTTACATCTTTTCTTAAGTTAACTTTTAAACTAAGACCATCTTTTGCAAGTTCAGTAGATTCTGCTAAGGCATATTCTTTTGAACCATCCCCATTAACTTTGATTAATGGTGAGTAAATAATATTAGTCATTGTTAATCCCCAACGGTCACTTACCTTGATTGGGTTAGTTGATGATGGATCATCACTAATAGCATACGTGAAAGTATCTTTATCTTGAGAAGTGGTAATTGTGTTTTGCGTTTTTGAACTACATGCTGTTACAACACTCATTACTAACGCTAGTGCTCCTATAAACAATTTGTTCTTTTTCATTCTTTTTTCCTCCTTGATTTTAAGTCCTATTTTTCAAACTATGAAATATTTTGGTTTCCCTTATTTAATAATGGTTAAATACATTTGCCTATTTGGCAGCGAGAGACTTACATTGCTACTCATGTATTAATTAAATAGACTATATTTTATAATAAGAATAATAAAACCAGATATTATTTAACATTGAACGAATGAAATCAATGCTAGTTTAGTTTACTGTATTATATATAAAGATGTCAATTTAAGTGCTTATTTTTGCTATTTACATTAGTTATATAACTCTTTTGTTGGGAGTGCCTCAAAAATCGGGACTTCGTAGAAACAGGATTTTGTCGAGTCACTTTCCGCAGTGGTTTATTAAATATCTAAAAAGCTTTTATAAAGCGATTTTAGATATCAATAAACCACTGCGTCTATGAGTTCGCATATGAACTTTGTTAAATTTTAGGACTTTTGGTTCAGTACCTAAAGTATTATTAATTTTCTGTGCCCCAAACTTCTTCTACGATTTCTTTTATTAGGGCGATTTTCTTCCATTGATCTTCTTCAGTAATCACGTTTCCTTCTTCTGTAGAAGCAAAACCACATTGTGTACTTAAGTAGATGTTTTCTAATGGTACATATTCGCTAGCTTCTTTAATTCTTGCGATTACTTCTTCTTTATCTTCTAAATCTGCAAATTTAGATGTAATTAATCCTAAAACAACTTTTTTATCTTTTCCAACTTTTGCTAGTGGCTTGAAATCTCCTGCACGATCTGTATCGTATTCTAAGTAGTATGCATCTACGTTTTCTCCCGCAAGTAGCTCATCTTCAACATTTTGATATCCACCTTGAGAAATCCATTTAGAAGCAAAGTTACCACGGCAAACGTGTGTATTGATTGCTAAATCTCCTGGCTTTCCTTCTATTGTTTCATTGTTAAGAGCTAGACAACGTGCTGCATATTCTCTACGAACTTCTTCTAATGGACGTGCGTCACGGAAACGGTTCGCAAATCCATCATCAGCTAATGCTCCCCATGTACAATCATCAAATTGTAATACTCGTAATCCTTCTTTATAAAGGTCTGCGATTACTTGTTTATAAGCTGCTACAATCGCATCTTTTAATTCTTCAAATGTTGGGTAGAATTTTTCATATCCTTTAATGTGATCTTCAGTACGTATTAACTCGAAGTATAATTGTGATGGTGATGGAATTGTTAATTTCACAGTCACATCTTTTTTATCAGCTACTAAGTCTCTTAAGAATTTGTAGTGTGCTACAAATGGATGATTTTCTCCACTGATTTTTCCTGATACTTTTGCTGTATCCGGTTTAGTTTCGATACCTTTGAATGGGTAACCTTTTTCTCCTTGAACATGTTCTACACCGTTAAGTCCCCAAAAGAAGTCTAGGTGCCAGTACGCACGACGGAACTCCCCGTCTGTTACTCCTTTTAGTCCATTTGCTATTTGTTTTTCAACTAATTCTGTAATTACTTTATCTTCTACCCTAGTTAATTCTTCTTGTGATAATTCTCCTTTTGAGAATTTGGCAGTGTCAAGATTTTTGTGTAAACACAATCTGATGTTTTAAATAAAGTTAACT